>JAEETC010000011.1 GCA_016286585.1 Prevotella sp.
CCATCGTCAACGAGGCAGAGGAAAAGGCTTTCTTTGGCTCCGTCGCACAGGATCTGGGTTACGACCATTATAAGAATGCATTCGACGTATCCAATGAGGGTTACCTTTTCAAAATTTCGAGAATCACTGGTGGACGTTCCTTGAAACTCGTTACCCCTGACGGTGAGGAATACCAGATTGATGGTGGCGTTGGCTATCTGAACTCACAGGCTGCTACTGGCGACTGCTGTTTTATTAACGGCCTCAACAACCAGAGGGGTTACGACATCCCCGATGGTGCTGTCTGGGACATACAATATGTTGAAGGTAAAGGCTGGACGCTAAAGAACGTCGGTACAGGCAAGTATCTGAAAGATGCGACTGCCGCCAGGTATGACGAACCCACCTACTTCACCTTCTGTACGCTGAAGGAGGATACTTCTACCGACATTCGTCAGGCTACGCAGAACCGTCATGAGCGGATGGCTGATGACAGGATTTACAACCTCGCCGGCCAGAGAGTGAGCAGCGACTACAAGGGCATTGTGATCATCAACGGAAAGAAAATTATCAAACAATAAAAACTAACCATCATGAAACGAACATTATTATCATCTATCATGCTGTGCATGGCCTCATGGGGCATCGCCCAGCCACAAGGAGGCTTCGGAGGCTTCCAGGTTCCACAAGTAAAACTGGAGACCAGCCAGGAGTGGAAAGACGTGAACTATGCAGGCGACGAACAGGCCTATCACACCTGTGACATTTACTTGCCTAAGGAAGAGAAAGACAGTTATCCCGTGGTGATCCATATCTACGGCAGCGCATGGTTCAGCAACAGTAGCAAGGGCATGGCCGACATTGGCACCATCGTCAAGTCGCTGTTGGAGGCTGGCTATGCCGTAGTCTGCCCCAACCATCGTTCGAGCATGGACGCCAAGTGGCCCGCACAGATCCACGACATCCGTGCCGTCATCCGTTTCGTACGCGGAGAGGCCAAGAAGTATAAGTTCGACACCTCGTTCATCGCCACCAGCGGATTCTCTTCTGGTGGACACCTCTCCTCAGTAGCTGCCACTACCAGTGGTCTGAAGCAGACGAAGGTGGGTACGGTGGACATCGACCTCGAAGGCAATCTGGGTAATTATCTCCAGGAGAGCAGTGCTGTCAACGCTGCCTGCGACTGGAGCGGTCCCGTAGACCTGACAGCGATGGACTGCGGTGAATCGATGAAGATGGGAGACAACTCGCCCGAGGACGTCATCCTGAACTCGAAGCTCGCCAAGGAGCCGGACAAGTATCTCAGTCTGAGTGCCACTAACTATGTCGATCCCAACGATCCGCCGGTGATCATCTTCCACGGCGACAAGGACAACGTCGTACCCAACTGTCAGGGTAAGAAGTTTTTCGAGCTATTGAAGGCTGCGGGTGTGAAGACCGAGGCGACGTTCCCAGCCGAGGGCAGTCACGGTGGTCCCCAGATGTACACCGAGGAGAACCTGCAGAAGATGGTACACTTCCTGGACTGTGTCCGTCAGAAGGGTGCCTGCTGCAAGGATAAGTGTTGTAAGGAGGGCAAGTCGCGCATCGTCGAGGACGGGGGAACTGGTGCCTACAAAGCCATCATGAAGGAAGAGGCCACCCTGCCCGAGCATACCGTATTCGTGCCGCAAGACCTCGCACCGTTCGGTGGTGAGAAGCTGCTGCCTGTGCTTGTCTGGGGCAATGGTGCTTGTGCCAACTCCCCCTGGGAGCACATGAACTTCCTCAACGAGATTGCCTCACAGGGCTACATCGTCCTCGCCACGGGTATCATTCCCATGACGGACGAATGGTACAAAGGGCCGATGTCTCGCACGGAGCAGCAGATAGAGAGTATCGACTGGATTATCGCCCAGAATGCAGATCCTGCCTCTCCCTATTACCAGAAGATTGACGTGAAGAACATCTGCGTCTCAGGTATGTCGTGCGGCGGCTTGCAGACACTCTTCAACTGTGCCGACAAGCGCATCAAGGCACTGATGATCTGCAACAGCGGACTCTTCAACCAACAGAATGCCAACCAAGCCGTTGGTGGCATGCCCATGCCCCCGAAAGAGAAACTGAAGGAGATCCATACACCTATTATATATATATTAGGTGGTAAGGAGGACATCGCCTATGAGAACGGTATGGATGACTTCCACCGTATCGACCACGTACCTGCCTATGCAGCCAACTTCCCCGTGGGTCATGGCGGCACATACCGCGAACCTCACGGTGGCGAGTTCACCGTAGTAGCTCTGGCATGGCTCGACTGGCAGTTGAAGGGTAACCAAGAGGCCGCCAAACTGTTTAAGAATGGTGAGCTGAAGAACCGTAAGGACTGGACTCTGGAGAGTAACGGGAAGTAGTTGATTGTTTACGGTTTACAGTTTACGGTTTACAGATGATTACTTTAAGCAATAATAAGTGGAGCAAGTTGCTGGGTGCAACTTGCTTCATCATTTTTGTATCGAATGCTTCTGCACAGGTGACTTCACCTAACGGGCGGATCTCCGCTCAGGCGGAAGGATCGACACTCGTCATCAGCTACGAGGGGAAAAAGGCCCTGCAGATGGAAGACCTGAGTCTGGACAGTAAAGGTCTGACTTTTATCCGTAGCATCAAGGACGACTATCGCATGCTGACTGGCAAACGGCTCGTCTGTTCTAACGAGGGCAACGAATATGTAGCCTCGCTGGGGGAGGGTGTCAAGATGGTGTTGCGACTCTATAACGACGGCATCGCTTTCCGCTATGACTACCCTGAAACATGGACAGGCAACGATCCGACCGTCTTCCTTATCCCCGAGGGGACACGCCGATGGATGGAGCAGTGGACAGACTCCTACGAGGGCTACTTCCCCTTGTCGACAACCTACAAAGTGCAGCCCATACCTTCATTCAGCGGTATCTCTAAGAGTGAGGAGGGCTATAACAACCGTTGGGGCTTCCCTGCCCTGTTGGAGCCGGAAGACGGACTCTTCGTGCTCCTCTCCGAGGCAAACATCGAGCGCGGACAGAGTGCGGCATGCCTTTACAACGGACGGAGCAGCGAGAGCCATCCGAGCTCGCTCGAAGATGGCCGAGTCGTGACGGACGAAGGCAAAGCCAACGACAAGGAACGCTATAAGGTCGTACCCGCAGAATTCTCCACACCTCCCACTCCTCACTCCTCGAAACACACCCCTTGGCGTGTGGCCATCATCGGCAGTTTAGGCGATGTAGTAGAATCGACACTCGTCACGGATGTCAGTAACCCCAGTCAGATAGCAGACACCAACTGGATACAGCCGGGAGTCGTGTCATGGATCTACTGGGCCTACAACCATGGCTCAAATGATTACAGCATCATCAAGAAGTATGTGGACATGGCTGCCACACTCCATCTGCCGTATGTGCTGATCGATGCCGAATGGGATCAGATGAACCAGCTCGCCAGCAACGAGGGGAAGACTATCGAAGACGCCATCGCCTATGCCAGGGAAAAAGGTGTCAAGCCCTTGATCTGGTATAACTCCAGCATCGGATGGGTGGACGGTGCCCCTACGCCAAAGTACCGTCTGAACAAGCCAGAAGACCGTGAGAAGGAGTTTGCCTGGTGTGAGAAACTGGGTGTTGCCGGTGTGAAGATCGACTTCTTCTCGGGCGACAACCAGAAGAACATGGACTTCTGTCTGGATTTACTAGAGAGTGCCGCCCGCCATCATCTGCTCGTCAATTTCCACGGGGCCACTATTCCCAGAGGCTGGCAACGTACGTGGCCAAACCTCATGAGTACGGAAGGCGTTTACGGGGCTGAGTGGTACAACAATGTGCCCACCTTCACGGCGAAGGCCGCTGCACACAACGCCACCCTACCCTTCACTCGCAATGTCATTGGTCCTATGGACTACACCCCCTGTGCATTCAGCGACTCGCAACACCCGCATATCACTACCCACGCCCATGAACTGGCACTGACCGTGCTCTTCGAGAGTGGACTGCAGCATCTGGCAGACAAACCCGAGAGTTACCTCACGCAACCACAAGAAGTACAGGACTTCCTTAGCCACCTGCCTGCCGTATGGGATGAGACCCGTTTCGTGAGCGGTTATCCTGGAGAAAGTGCCATCCTGGCCCGCCGTAGTGGCGACACATGGTACATCGCAGGTATCAATGGTACCGATGAACAGAAAGAACTGACGCTACCAACAGGTATTCTCTCACCTCTCACCTCTCACCTCTCACCTCTAAATATCACAGCCTTCCTGGATGCAGGTGAAAGGGAATGGCAGATTCTACCATCAGTCACGCAATTGCCTGCCACTGTTTCTTGTCGTCCTCGTGGAGGTTTTGTCTATGTCATCAAGTATAAAGAGTAGTTCTTCAGAGAAACATGGTTACTTTCTCGCAGAAAGTAGCCTTGAAACTCATAGAAACCAAGGCGCTTTCTCATAGGAACCAGGCTACTTTCTACGAGAAACCAGGGTTGAAACTTGACAGAACGACTAAATAAAAGAGATGTCCGTATGAAGGGTATACCGCTCTTAAAAGACGTAAAATTGTAACATAAGTACAAATTTATATAACATATTTTTATAATTGTTACTTTTAATAAAGTTTTAGGTACAAACGACAAAATCACTATAAATTATTTACAATAACTTTGCACCCGAAAAATTGAGCAAACCAAACTTAGTTAATTATTAACAATATATTATAACCAAAAATTATCTTACTAATTAAATTAATTATGTGGAATTTTAAATCACTGCAAAAGCCATTAATGGCATTGTTCCTGCTCTGTTTGTTCCCTCTGGGAGCTATGGCTCAGAGCATTCTAAAAGGAACGGTGAATGATGAAGCAGGCGAACCGGTCATCGGTGCGACTGTGAAAGTGCAGGGTAGCCAGAAAGGCGCTATTACCGATTTCAACGGTAATTTCTCCGTCGAGGCTGAACCAAACGCCACCCTCACCATCTCTTATGTGGGTTATGAGACCCAAAACGTAAAAGTCGCCGGAAGGAACGACATCGTGATCACCCTGAAAGAGGACAACACGACTCTGAATGACGTGGTGGTCATCGGTTATGGTACGATGAAGAAAAAGCTCGTGACAGGTGCTACTGTTCAGGTGAAGGGTGATGAGATCGCCAAACTGAACACCACCAACGCTCTCGAAGCTATGCAGTCAAGCACGCCTGGTGTACAGATTACCCAGAGTTCTTCACAGCCTGGTAAAGGTTATAAGGTTTACATCCGTGGTATTGGTACTACCGGTAACTCTACTCCTCTGTACGTTATTGACGGTGTAGCAGGCGGTAACCTTGACGGCATTAACCCGAACGACATTGAGAGCATCGACGTGCTGAAGGATGCTGCTTCTGCAGCCATCTACGGTGCCCGTGCTGCTAACGGTGTGATCCTGGTTACTACCAAGCAGGGTAAGGCTGGTAAGATTGAGCTCAGCTACAACGGTGCTATGGGTTGGTCTAACGCCTACAAGCGCCCGCAGCTTCTCAATGCTCAGCAGTACATGACAATCATCGACGAGTACACTTTCAACACTTCTGGCCAGAAGATGGATTGGGCTGGCTATGCTCCTGCTGACATCCTCGCAAAGGTCAATAACGGTTGGGAAGGTACTGACTGGTGGGGTGCATTCGAAAACAAGAATGCTCAGCAGCAGAATCATTCAGTGACTCTGACTGGTGGTACTGACCGTTCTAAGTTTGCCATGTCTTACACCTATACCGGCAACGAAGGTATCATGGGTGCAGACAGAGCTTCTTACTACAAGCGTCACACTATCCGTATCAACAGCGACCATGTGCTTCTGAAGGCTAAGGACTTCGATGCTATCACCATCGGTGAGAACATCTCTATTGGTTATAACAAGAACCACGACCTGGCTGAGGACGGTATGTATTGGAGCTACATCCACAGCTTGCTCCAGACTTGTCCGCTCGTACCGCAGTACGCTGACAATGGTGACATCTATTACTATCAGGACTTTGATGGTAATGTTAAGTATGGTCAGGGTTGGAATGCTTCTTTGTTCAGCAACCCCTGGGAGAACCTCGAGAAGGGTGGCTTCAACTCTATGGCAGAGAGCCGCAGCATTAATGCCAGCGCTACTGCTTTCATGACTATCCAGCCTATCAAGGGTCTGAGATTCCGTTCTCAGTTCAACTATTGGTGGGGCGCCAATGCATATCGTAACTACAATGAACCACGTTCTTCTGGTTATGGTAATGCTACATCTCCTATTTATAGTGTTAACCAGAGCGCTTCCTTGAATACAGGATGGTCAGTTGAAAACACTCTGACTTACGATCTCCCCATCATTTCTGGTCACAAGATCAGTGCCATGGTTGGTCAGACATTCCAGAGCACTGCTTGGAGTCAGAACATGGGTGGATCCAACAAGGTTAATTATGGCGACCAGCTCGCAACTCTGAAGGGTTGGGATTCTGCATACCTTTCAAACGTCAAACTGGTCAACGCTACCGATGCAACTTTGACTGGTGGTAT
This sequence comes from Prevotella sp., assembly GCA_016286585.1. Classification (GTDB taxonomy): domain Bacteria; phylum Bacteroidota; class Bacteroidia; order Bacteroidales; family Bacteroidaceae; genus Prevotella. The sequence goes on from JAEETC010000011.1 coordinate 6,516, forward strand.
CAATGATGAGGAATACCTCGCTTCTTGGTTCGGTCGTTTGACTTGGGACTGGAACGAGACCTATATGGCAACTGTTACCATGCGTTACGATGGTTCAAGTATCTTTACCGATGGTAAGCGTTGGGGCTTCTTCCCCTCTGTATCTGCAGGTTGGGTAGTTTCTAACGAGAAGTTCATGGAGGGCACCAAGAGTTGGCTCGACTTCTTCAAGCTTCGTGCTTCTTGGGGTCAGAACGGTAACTGCTCTATTAACAAGTACCAGTATCTGGCTACTATCGCTCTGTCAGGCGAGGCATACGACAGCGGTTATAAGTTCGCTTCCGATTTGGCCACATCTGTTGCAGGTACCCCGAATGTTGGTGCTTACGCAAACATCGTGCCTAACCCCGACCTCACTTGGGAGACCTCTGAGCAGCTCGACTTCGGTTTCGACGCTCGCTTCCTCAACAGCCGTCTGGGCTTGAACTTCGACTGGTATAAGAAGACCACTAAGGACTGGCTGATCGGCGGTAACCTGCTGGCTATCTATGGTACCAATCCTGCTGCCATCAATGGTGGTGACGTGGAGAATACCGGTATTGAAATCGCTCTTACTTGGAACGACCGCATTGGTAAGGACTTCAGCTATAACATCGGTGTGAACTTCGCTACCAATAAGAATAAGGTAACACGTATCGCTAACGACAACCACTACATCAATGGTCCTAGCGGCGTGCTCTCACAGGGTACTGAATATTGCTACCGTGCAGAGGAAGGCAAGCCTATCGGTTACTTCTTCGGTATGTCTTACAGCGGCATCTGGCAGAATCAGGAGCAGATCGACGCTGCACGTCAGGCAGGCAAGGCCGTTCTTGATAACGCACAGCCTGGTGACTGCATCTGGGATGACTGGAATGGTGATGGTGTGATTACCTACGCAGAAGGTGCTACAACCGACCGTCATGAGATTGGTAATCCTAACCCGGACGTGATGCTTGGTGTAAACCTTGGTCTCGGCTATAAGGGCTTTGACTTCGCTATCAACGGTGCCGGTGCATTCGGCATGCAAATCATGCGTTCTTACCGTTCATTCTCTGATGCTCCTTATCAGAACTACGATACCACCATCCTGAACCGTTGGTATGGTGAGGGTACTTCAAACAGCCAGCCACGTATTTCAAGTACTGGTAGTGAGAATACCAACTGGGTATCTAACCGTTACATGGAGGATGCAGACTACTTCAAGATCAAGACTGTAACTCTCGGTTACGACTTCAAGAACATTTGGAAGGGTTGCCCGTTCCAGCAGCTCCGCTTCTATGTGCAGGCTCAGAACCTCATGACCTTCACTGGTTACACCGGCCTCGATCCTGAGGTAGGTAACTCTGCAGGTGGTAGTGGTTGGGCATCTGGTATCGACCTGGGTCTCTACCCGCCATCTCGTACATATTTGGTTGGTGCAAGCATCAAGTTCTAATTGAAAATTGAAAATTGATAATTAATATGAAGAAATATATTTTATCAGCATTAGTTGTTTCAACAGCAACTGTGTTTACAGCTTGTAACGATATGCTGGACACTGATCCGCGTGTTACAGATCTGACAGCTGCTACATTCCCTGGTAAGCCTGGTGATGTAGAGGCGTTGAATGCAGCTACCTATAGTATCATGAATACACTGGGTGGCGGAGACCAAAGTGGTATTTTGAACAATCCTTTCTATTGGTGGTCATTGATGTCTGACGACTGTTACGGAAGTGGTGGTCTGCAGGATAATGTGGCTAAGTCTCTGCATCACTTCACAACGGCTAGCTCAAACCAGTATGAGCAGGATTTCATCCTTCTGTATGGTGGTATCTCACGCGCTAACAACCAGATTGAGACCATTGATAACGTGGTTTGGACTGACGCTCAGAAGGCTCAGCGCAATCAGCTCCTTGGTGAGGGTTACTTCATGCGTGGACTCTATTACATGTGGCTCAGCCAGATGTACGGAGATGTACCTCTGATTACATCTACCGTCATTACGGACGAGATGCAGCAGCAGGTAAGTGCTGAGGATGCTATTTATCCCCAGATCATTTCAGACTTTGTTTCTGCTAAGAATCTGATGAAGCCCGAGAGAGCCAATGGTTCTGGTCATGCTGACAAGTTCGCTGCTGAGGCTTTCATTGCTCGTGCATATATGTTCTGGGCTGGCTTCTATAAGGGTGTCAAGGATCTTTCAACTGGTTCTGGTCCTGCCATTACTTTGGTAGAGCAGGAAGGTTGCTCTGGTGGTTCTCTTTCTCAGGCAGACGTTGTTGCTGGTTTGAAGGACATCGTTTCCACTGGTGGTTACGAACTTCTTCCAGACTTCCGCTCACTCTGGCAGTATTCTAACAGCTTGCTGTGGGATGAGGCACATGATAACGCAGATGGCACTGGCAATGCAGAAGGTACCCATGCTTACGCTTTCATCGCAGACATGGACCGTGCAAACTGCTTCGATCAGCCCGGTATGGGTAATGGTAACAAGGAGGAGATTTTCCAGATTCAGTTTATGAATGCTTCTAAGTGGGCTATCGGTGGTACATACAACAACCCGCGTATGTATTCTAACTACCTCTCATGCTTCTGGGGTCTTCGTAATGGTGCTACCAATGATAATGGTCGCCGTGACAAGACTTATCCGTTCAACCAGGGTTGGGGTCAGGGTACTCCTTCTTGCAACCTTTGGGATGACTGGACAGATGCTGAGAGAAAAGGCGAATACACCGATATACGTAAACTCGGCACTATGATCGACCTCGAGAATGAGCTTGAAGCCTATACCTACGAGAAGGATGACAACGAGGAGTCTGGCTATGGTGTCAAGAAGTACGCTGATGTCAACCTCGACGCTTGCGCTGCAGACAACGATTCATGGTGGTCAAAGTGCGAGGGCTATTCATCCAGCTCACTGGATAACAAACAGCAGGGTGACCACTTCGAGGATTACTACCTGATGCGTTATGCTGATGTTCTTCTGATGCTTTCTGAGCTTACTGGTGATGTTTCTTACATGAATCAGGTTCAGGCTCGTGCAAAGGTTCCTCTGACAACTTCATACTCTCTGGAGGCTCTTCAGAATGAGCGTCGTTGGGAGTTCGCATTTGAGGGTCTTCGTTTCAACGATATGCGTCGTTGGTCTGGTATCAACTCTGGCGAAAGCTCTTACGCTGCTAAGGCTCTTGAAGCACAGAAGGGTAAGATGATTGTATGCTATGGTCAGAAGGGTGCCAAGATTCCTATGGCTCACATGACTTGTTCTTGGGCAAAGCGTTATGCTGATACCAACGGCTTCCTGCCGAAGCCTCAGGCTCAGATTACTCTGATGAATGGTAAGATGCAGCAGAACCCAGGATGGGATGAAAATGCATCTGCTGCAGAGTACACATATAAAGTTCTGTATTAATATTTAATAAGTAAACAAAATGAAAAAGATATTTATATTGCTTGTTGTCGCAGTATGCGCTTTCGCAGCCTGTGATCCTATCCATGAGGATATCAGCAATGCAGGCCACATCACTCTTGACGAGCTCAAGGCCAAGTCCACTGTTACTGTGGACAAGGCATCCAGCGGCCTGAATGGTAACGTTATTACCTGCCAGACCTCAGCACCTGTCAATGCAAAATGGACGCTTGGTGGTAAGGATCTTATCGGTAACTATGCTTGGAAGAAAATGAAGCTTGGTGACCATATCGTTACTCTGACGGCTCTTTGCCCTGATGGCACTGTGCTGACAGCTGATTACCCCGTTTCTTGTCAGGAAATCACCGATCCTCTGGTGAAGTACTACATCTATGGTGATCCTGCTAATGCAGCTACAGAGCCTCCATTCGTGCCTGGTGCATGGGATGCTGCTGCTATGCGTTTCAGCTCTACTGAGGGTGCACACCTGCCCACTATTCCCGATGATGTTTACTTCGGTCTGAAGACCTTGATCTTCGACGTAGCAGATGTAACTGCCGACTTTGACCTGAAGGTCATGAACGGTTGGTGGAGTAACACCTATTACGATCACGTGAAGTGGGTGGATGGTCTGAATGAACTTCAGATTACTCAGACACTGGCTGACGAGTGCGCTAAGGGTGGTGAAGGCCGTGACCTCGACCTCATGCTCTACAGTGGTTCTATGACGCTGAAGTCTGTTTACTATGAGGAATAATCATTCTTAAACAGAATTATTAATAAGGCTGGCTCAATCATGAGCCAGCCTTTTATAGCATTAAAAATGATAAATAAAAGCAAACTATCTGAGACCGTCCTTTATGTAAGTCTGTTGGCTTTCATATCCTTTGTTATATATATACTATATATTAATTTAGAGGTATTCTACACGGCACAAGACCGTTCCGAGTTCATCTTCGGAACACCCTTCTTCCATACACTCATGTCAAAGCCCTTTGGCTTGATGCAGTATGTGGGAGCCTGGCTCACGCAGCTATGCTATAGGCCATCGTTAGGTGCAAGTATCATGATGATCATCTGGACACTCATATTCTATGTGGGTACCAAAGCATTCCGGTTACAGGAAAGTGCCTCGGCGCTGATGCTCTTGCCTGTTGCCTGTCTGCTGGCCTCTGTTGTCGATTTGGGCTATTGGATTTATATCTCCACCATCAGAGGCTATTGGTTCTCACAGTCCGTAGGTTATCTCGTCATGCTGTTGCTTTTGTGGGCAGCACGTTGCACCCCACGCAAATGGCATTTGATCTGGTATCTGATAGCCGTTTGCATCTACCCGATACTGGGATGGTTTGCTTTACTGTTCGTATTATGTCTCGCGTTTACGGATAAATTGACCTGGCGCGAATATCTGGGGCTATTCCTGCTCATCTTTACCGCCAGTATATGGCATACTCAATGCTATTCGAATCTGAGATTCAACGATGTCGTGATGGCAGGTTTCCCACGCTTTGAAACCCCGATGGACACCAGCAAACATCTCTCTATCCCGTTCTGGGTGCTGGGAGTTGTCTCTGTGTTCATTCCAATCTGTGGGCGCTATTTGGCCAAGATCTCCGCTCATAAAGAGCCTTCTGTCATACATCGTCTACTGTTGATCGGGAACGCTCCAATCTGTGCCGCTGCAGGTATCATCTTTACCTGTACGCTCATGTTCCACGATCGAAACTATATCGACGAGATGCGCATGGTGCGCTATGCTGCCGACGATAACTGGCAGGCTGTGCTTCAGATAGCGGAAGAGAATAAGAAGCCTACCAGTACGATGGTATTCATCAAGAATATCGCCCTGATGAACGAAGGCGACCTACTCGACCGTTCGTTCAAACTGGGCAACAATGCCGTCAACATTACCAATCCCGATACACTCCACGTCACCCTTTTGGACATCGCATCGCCCTTGGTCTATTACAACTACGGCATGATGAATGAAGCGATCCGTCTGAATTTCGAAAATGCCATACAGGCAGGCTTCTCGCCCTTCTACCTGAAGATGCTGGCCCGCTGTGCACTGGCTGTCGGCGATCAGAAACTGGTAGAACGTTATACGACCATATTGCATCATCATCCGTTATACGGTAACTGGCAACCAGCTCCGGTTTCGGATAAGATTAAGGCACTTCAGAAATGCTACACCGACGAGCTCACCGGTGTCGAGGACAGCGAGAGCTATCTTGTCAACGGCATCAGCCTCTGGTATGAATCCGATAGTAAAGTGGCCTCGGAACAAGCTCTACTCTACTCTATGTTACGTTGCGACTCCCGTCGCTTCTGGCCTTCGCTGCGGAACTATGTGAAGCTGCACCTCGACGAGGAATTCCCTCTGCATGCACAGGAGGCTTATATTCTGTTTATGGATAAGGCTCCAGAAGAGAAACGTATGATGCTCCCTGTTGAGCAATCTGTTTTCGAGCGCTATAAGCAATTCTGGGCGACCATGGAGAAAATCGCAAAGCCTGGTGCGACTGTTGAACAGGTTGGTGAGGATATGCGTCAAGAATTTGGAGACACCTACTGGTGGTACAACATCTTTGGCAGAAAGCCACTTAATATACATGGCAAGATTGGAAACGAAATACATGCGTAAGAAAACAATGAAAAGAGAGATATACCCCTATTTCCAGCTTCTGGCTATAGCCGTGATGCTGCTTTTGTCATCGTGCTGGAATCACCCCGATGTGCCTTCTTCATCCAAAGAAGCCAAGAGTCTACCAGCCATCTTCCCCGATTATTGCAATGTCACCGTGCCTTGTAATATCGCACCGCTCAACTTCATGCTTCCGGCTGACCAGTACGAAGCATGCGTAGCTCGTCTTACGACACCCGATGGCCAGCAGCAGACTTACGGTTCTGGTGTGAAGGTGCAGATACCCGAGTCTGACTGGCACACGATGCTCGAGGCGTCGAAGGGTAAGAGTATCAAGGTAGAGGTCTGGGGACAGAAAGCTGGCGAATGGCTGTCGTATAGTCCGTTTGAGATACATGTAGTCGAAGATCCTATCGATGAATACCTGTCGTATCGCCTCATCGAACCGTCGTATGTCGCATGGACCTACATGGAGATTGCCCAGCGCAACCTCACCACGTTTGATGAGACACAGATCTTCAACAACGAGATAACTATGAACAACAAGAGCATAGGTCAGTGCATCAACTGTCACAGCTATCAGAACTACAAGACCGACAATATGCTCTTTCACGTGCGTCTCTCAAATGCCGGTACTGTCATCGTCAACGACGGTAAGGTCTCAAGAGTTAATATGAAGCGCGACTATACCATCTCTGGGGGTGTTTATCCCTCATGGCACCCTACCGCCAAGCTCATCGCCTTCTCGACCAACAAGACACGACAGGCATTCCATACAGCCAATCCCAATAAGATTGAGGTTTATGATCTGGCCAGCGACCTGATTCTCTACGATGTGGAGACCGACTCGGTAATCGTCGTCTCAGAAGACCCCGACCTTTTGGAGATTTATCCAACCTGGTCACCCGACGGCAAATACCTCTATTACGGCAAGTCCGTTCCGCTGCCCGAGGAGATGCAGGGTCAGGACATCAGAACCACCTACGCGAAAATACAATACAACCTCTATCGCCGTTCGTTCGATGTGGAAACACATAACTTCGGTGATGAGGAGCTCGTCTATGATGCTGCATCTGACGATAAGAGCGTCACGTTGCCACGCATCAGCCCCGACGGACGCTATCTGCTATTTGCTATGGGACAGTATGGCTGTTTCCATAGCAGGCACCATGATGGCGACATCGTTTGCATTCCGTTGGATCAGTACACCGGCACTCCCCTCAATGCGGAAAACACTACGCCCATTGATCTCTCCCTCATCAATAGTAAAGGCTATTCTGACAGCTATCCCTCATGGTCCAGCAACGGACATTGGATCATGTTGGCCAGCCGTCGTGACGATGACAACTACAGCCGTGTCTACTTCGCCTATTTCAACAATGGGAAAGTGGAAAAGGCTTTCCTCATGCCTCAGGAAGACCCTGAAATGCATATCACCCTCCTGAAGAGCTATAATCGTCCGGAGTTCATGGTTGAACCTGTCAAGATCAGTGTCGACGAGTTCAGCAAGGTGTTTGACAAATAGCCTACAGCGCCATCCGTTTCATCAACGATGATTCCTGCAAGAGCTTCGCTGTACGTCAGCGAAGCTTAATTGTTGTATCCTGTATGTTACTTTTGACAAACAGCAAACGTAACATATAGTTTATCAAATGTAACATGTGTGTATCTTTTGCAATAATACAAATTCTAGGTTACATGCGGCAAAGTGTTAATTTTAAATATTTAATATATTTGCAAACGTTTTTTCAACCATTAACGCGGAAGTTGAGAAACTTGGCGCAACACATCACACAACAACAACAATACAACCATACATTTTAATTAACAATTATCTAACTAAATTATGTGGAATTTTAAATCTTTACAAAAGCCATTAATGGCATTGTTCCTGCTCTGTTTGTTCCCCCTGGGGGCTTTGGCTCAGAGCATTGTCAAAGGAACAGTGAAAGACGAAGCAGGTGAACCGATTATCGGTGCAACTGTAAAAGTGGAAGGATCCAAAGCAGGAGCCATTACAGACTTCTCGGGCGATTTCCAGGTTCAGGCTGGCAGCAATGCCACACTGGTCGTCTCTTATGTGGGTTATGAGACCCAGATTGTCAAGGTTGCCGGACGTAACAACATCGTTATCTCGATGAAGGAAGACAACACCCAGTTAAACGACGTGGTGGTTATCGGTTACGGTGTTCAGAGAAAGAGCGACTTGACGGGTGCTGTTGCTTCCGTGAAGAGCGACGACATCAAGAACCTGTCAACAACTGATGCAGCAGCCGCTCTTCAGGGTAAGGTCTCTGGTGTCAACGTCTTGACAAACGCTTCTCCTGGTAGTGGTGCCGATATCCGCGTTCGTGGTTATTCTTCTAACTCAGAATACATCGCACCCCTTTACATTGTCGACGGTCTTCAGGTTTCCAGCATCCAGTATCTCGATCCTACGCTGATTGAATCTATCGAGATCCTGAAGGATGCCGCTTCAGCTGCCATCTACGGTGCCGAGGCTGGTAATGGTGTGGTACTTATCACCACCAAGAAAGGTGATGAAGGCAAGGTTTCTGTCAACTATACCGGCAGAGCTACCTTGGAGAACTTTACCAATCGTCCGCTTCTGGATCGCCAGGGCTTCCTCAAGTATATGACTTACGAGTATGGTGAGGAAGATGTCAAGAAGAGACTCGCAGATAATGATTACTCTCATCCGTATTACGCAGGTGGCGTGATCGATCAGGATTGGATTGACGCCTATATTGAGCCCACATGGAGCCATCAGCATGCTGTTAGCGTCTCTGGCGGTAATTCTAAGGGACACTTCTTCACGGGCCTCAACTTTGTGCGCACCAATGGTGTGGTAAGAGGCGACAAGGATGTCTACAAGCGTCTCACCGCTCAGGTCAATGCCGACTACAACATCTATAAGTGGTTGCAGGTTGGTTCTAATAACTCGATTGAGAAGTGGGATACCAAGAGCGTTTCTCAGCGTGGCTACGGCTCTTCATTCGAGCAGATGATGCAGATGGATCCGCTGACTCCAGTTTACTGGACCGACCCGAAGGAGATGTCACTCTCTGTAAAGACCAAGTACGACCAGTTGCAGAACGGCACCGCAGCTCAAGACTACCGTCTCTTCCGTGATGAGAACGGTTGGTATGCCAATACCAAGTATTCTGATATGGAAGGTAGCCCGTTGGCTAAGCGTGACGCTACCGACGGTACGAATGGTGGTTGGAACATCAACGGAACGCTTTATGCCAACCTAATGCCCATCAAGGGTCTGACCATTACTTCTCGCTTGGGCTATCGTCTTTCTTACAGCACTTCCCACAGCTATACTGCTCCGTTCTGGATTGGTGACCGTGGTAATCAGGAAACTTATTCAATCTCTGCTAACCACAATACCAGTTGGTACTATCAGTGGGAGAACTTCGCAAACTACAACATCACGGTCGCCCAGAAGCACAATATCGGCGCCATGATCGGTATGTCATATCGCGAGAACAACACGGATAACTCAAGTATCAGTTCTTCTGGCTCTGACATCCTCAAGTCTTACGAAGAGAACTTCCGTTACATTTCTTATTTAAAGGATGATGCTCCTAAGTCAGTAAGCAATTCACCTGGCAGAAGCGCATCTCTGGCATACTTCGGACGTCTTAGCTATAACTACGACAACCGTTACTTCCTCCAGTTCAACATCCGCCGCGATGCCTTCGACTCTTCAAAACTGTCTAAGGACAACCGCTGGGGTACCTTCCCCTCTGTCTCTGCTGGTTGGACCATCAGCAATGAGAAGTTCTTCAAGGAGAGCATTCCCACCGAGATCGTTTCCTTCTTGAAGATCCGTGGTTCTTGGGGTCGCAACGGAAATATCTCCGTGCTGAGGAACTATCCTTATACGGCTGCCATCGCAAAGGGTAGCAGTTGGTATCAGTATAATGTTGACCAGGTCGGTTCTGTATTCGGCTCTGCTCCTGACAAGCTCGCTAACCCCAATCTGACTTGGGAGACCTCCGAACAGTTTGACTTAGGTCTCGACGCCCGCTTCCTGAGCAACAGACTCTCCCTGGGCATCGACTACTACGACAAGCACACCAAGGATCTGCTCTTCGACGCTTCTGTACCTTCAGAGTTGGGCTTCACATCAGTGGTTGCTAATGGTGGTGAGGTACTGAACAGAGGTTTGGAGTTTGAACTGGGTTGGAAAGACCGCATCAATGATTTCACCTACTCTATCAACGCTAACTTCACGACCCTGAAGAATGAGGTTCTGTCTTTGGCAGAAGGTGCAACGCCTACCTATAAGAAGGATGCCAGTTCTACCAACTACCAGATCCGTACCGCTTTCGAGGAGGGCCACTCTATCTGGTATCTGAATGGTTATATCTATGAGGGCATGGATGCTAACGGCGATCCTATCTATAAGGATATTAGTGGTGATGGTGAGATTGGTACCGATGATATGACTGATATCGGCCAGACTATTCCGAAGTTTACCTACGGTCTGAATATCACTGCTGCCTGGAAGGGTATCGACCTTCTGATCAATGGTTATGGCCAGGGTGGCAACAAGATTCTGCCGGTACTCCATCGTGCAGGTTACAAGAACACACTGCAGTACTATCTTGACGAGGCCAGGACTCCGGAGAATCCTGGTGGTTCCATCCCTCATCCTGAAAAGACCCTCAGCCCGGACATTCCTTTCTGGTCTTCAACCGGTAACTTGTTCAGCGGTAACTACTTCCGCATCAAGCAGCTGCAGCTAGGTTATACGATTCCGGCCAATATCACAAAGAAAGCTTATATCAGTAACCTTCGTGTCTACGTGTCTCTTGATGACTTCTTCACTATTACCAGCTATCCCGGTCTGGATCCGGAGACAGCTTCTACCAACAACTTCTCAGGAGCTGGCCTCGATTGGGGTTCATACCCAACCATGAAGAAGCTGATTCTGGGTGTAAACGTTACATTCTAATTTAAAGACCATAAGAAAATGAAAAAGATAATTATTCCAACATTGTTAGTGTTCGCATTGGGCTTAGTATCTTGCGAAGACAAACTTGATATTCCTCAGAAGGGAGTTGTCACCAATGAAACCTATTACGCATCAGATGCTGATGCCGAGGCTGCCCTTACAGATATGTATGCAAACTTCGTAGCCAACGTAGCGGGATCTGAAGGTATTGACAATCCTGAGCAGGTTATTATCAATTACGCTGCCGACGATATCTTGTCTGCTGGTGGTCATAAAGCTGACCACGATGGTTTCCGTGTATTCGATGAGTTCACCTATAACGAATCCAACGGAACTCTGCAGGCCTGCTACGACCGCTACTTAGGCGCTGTGTATCACGCTAATCTCGTGATTTCAAATCTCTCCAACGAGAACCGTGCCGGTACTGAGCCCAAATACACCAGTGCTTACACAAAGCAGTGCGTGGAGGAGGCTCGTGTGATGCGTGCATATCTCCACATGATGTTGGCTATCCTGTGGAATCGTCCCGCTATCCTGGATCGTCTTCTGGAGCCCGATGAATTGCCCGTACAGGCAGAGAGCCAGGAGCAGGTTCTGAATTGGGTTGTTTCTGAATGCGACAAAGCCATTAATTCCGGTTCGCTGCCCAAGCGTAACGGCACAGGCGACAAGAACGCTACAGCCCGCATGACCGTTGGCTTTGCCCAGTTCGTAGCTGGTAAGGCTGCCATGTTCGCCAATGATCCTACCACAGCTCGCAAGTATTTGAGTGCCCTCATTAGCTCTGGTGACTACAAGCTCGTAGATACCGATGAATATTGGACCAACTTCCACGTAGCTGGTGACGGCAACTGTGAGAAGATTTTTGAACCGAACTTCATCTATGATAATACATCACCATTCTGGGATAATGTATGGCGTAGCCGTTGGATGGTTGCCGATGTATTCTGCTGGCGTACCGATGCACTGGCTTCTATGCCTAGTGTTTGCCCCGCTGCTGGTTGGAACGGCGGTGCCGTTCAGGAAGACTTCGCCAAGAAGTTCGTGGAGCATGATGGCAACTCTGCCCGTCGTCGCGCTTGCTTCCTGACCGAGGAAGAGTGGTTGTATGAGATGGAGTGGAACTCAGACAAGAATGATGCCCCGCTCGCAGAGAAGGAAACAGATCCTAACCGTGGTATCAGTGCTTCAACGGGTGTCTACAGTCATGGTCCATATTTTGAGTGGAAACACATGGCTTATGCTAAGGTTCCGAAGATTCTCTCGGGTGGCAAAGAGTATCCTGGTGACAATGTTTCTGAGATCATGGGTGGTGCTTCCAGCCAGAAGAACTTTAACGTAGCCCGTTATGCAGAGGCTCTCCTGCTCTATGCTGAGGCTTGCATCGGTGCTGACGAGGCCAATGGTCTGAAGGCTCTCAATGAGGTTCAGGCACGTTCTGGCTCTGGTAAGATCAGCACTAAGCTCACCTTCGAGGATGTCATGGAAGAAAAGCAGTATGAGATGTGGTTCGAGAACTGCCGCTTCCCCGATCTCGTCCGCTGGGGCAAACAGGGTAAGGTGAACCTTGACCAGATCTTCAATAAGAACTATGGTGGTATCCACAAGCATGTACCCATCGTTTACGATGAGTTCTTTACAAAGGGTGCTGCTAAGCATAAGCTCTACACGGAATATGTAGTAGCCGATCACAACGATTTCAGCGATAAGTACATGTACCTGCCGTTCCCGCTTGACCGCCGTCTGGCCAACCATTTCAAGAACGTCCTGGGTTGGGAGAGTCTGAATGGTAATACCTCCGCTGACGAGTAAGCAAAATAAAAGTCTGGCTCTTACCAGACTGAAATAAACGATTCCGAAGGTGCTGCGCCGTCAAGACGCAGCACCTTTTTGATGTTTTTTGTGTAAAAAAGGCGGTTGTTGCAAAATAGTATCAGTTTTTGTCAAAAGAAAATTAATTGTTTTAATAAATATTGTTTAATTTTGCCGCCGATTCAGTGCCTCAAAAGGAATTGAAATATAACTAAAATAAATTAAGATACCAAAACGTATGAATCTGAACAACTCTTCTTAACCGATGAGAGAGTCGCGCGTACCTTATTATATAATATGGGCCGGGCTTAAGGAGTGGCTATTCCTCGAAAGTGGCTATAAACTATTATAATTAAAACCAATTTTATCTATTGTTAAATTTTAGTATGAATCGAAAATTTAGAAAGACAGCGCTGCTGATGAGTGCTATGGCCCTATTGGGACTCGGTTACTCGTCAAATGCCAATGCTGCAGGAGCTCCTCAGGAGGTTCAGCAAGCAACAAAGAAGATTACAGGTACTGTAGTCGACGCTCAGGGTCCCGTTATCGGAGCCAGCGTAGTTGAAAAAGGTTCGTCGAATGGTGTTATTACTGATTTCGATGGAAACTTCTCGCTCAATGTCAAGCCTGGTGCAACAATCGTTGTTTCTTATGTGGGCTACGAGACTCAGGAAATCAAGGTTGGCAACCAGTCAAACTTCAATGTCACTCTGAAAGAAGACGATGCTCTGCTGGAGGAAGTGGTCGTAGTAGGTTATGGCGTTCAGAAGAAGAAGCTGGTAACGGGTGCTACAGTAGAAGTTAAGGGAGAAGACATTGCTAAGCTGAACACGACTCAGGTTCTTGGTGCTCTTCAGAGCCAGAGCCCAGGTGTAAGCATTCAGGCCAACTCTGGTCAGCCTGGTGATGGCTTTAAGATTGCCATCCGTGGTGCTGGTACCAATGGTGACACAAAGCCTCTCTACGTGATCGACGGTGTGAGTGGTGGTGACATCAATAACCTGAACCCTGCCGACATCGAGCGTATCGACGTGCTGAAGGATGCTGCTTCCTGTGCCATCTACGGTTCGGCTGCTGCTAATGGTGTCATCCTTGTTACCACCAAACAGGGTAAGGAAGGTAAAGTTAGTATCAATTACGATGGTAATGTAGGTTGGTCAAATATTTACCGTCTGCCGCAGATGCTGACTGCTGGTCAATATATGCAGGTCATGGACCTCGTGCGCTTTAATACTGGTGAGAATCCTCGTAACTGGTCTGACTATTTCCAGGGCCAAGAGGACTTGCTTGCCGCCTATCAGAATGGTTCAAATCCTGGCACAAACTGGGTAGAGGCCATTCGTAACAAGAATGCCATGACCACCAGCCACTCTCTGAATGTCGCAGGTGGTACTGAGCGTTCTAAGTTCTCCAGTGGTGTGGGTTACCAGTATCAAGATGGTGTGTTTGGTGGTGATTATGCCAAGTCAGATTATCGTCGTTTCACTATCCGTCTTAACTCAGAGCACGTCGTACTTCGCAGTGAAAAAGGCTTTGATGTGATTAAGGTGGGTGAAAACCTTTATTATAGTCACAAGCAGAATCAGGGTATTCAGATTGGTAACCAGTATTCAAATGTTTTGTCAACAGCTTTGCGTGCTAATCCTCTGATTCCTATCTACAATAGCAATGGTGATTACTTTGGCTATAACGACCTGTCAAGCATGGGCATGTTTAACTACACCTCTTATGCAAGCAACCCGATTCTTAGTCTGGTTAACAGTCAGAGTGCTAACAACAAGAGTGCCAGCTATAGCCTGAATGCTGTAGGTTATGTTGAAATACAGCCTATTAAGGGTCTGACATATCGCGGACAGATCAGCTACAATCAGAGTTCATGGAGCTGGCGTGCTTATCTGCCCACTTATAAGATTAACGATCAGGGCGACATGCGTACCACAGACCAGGCAACCAATCAGGTTGGTCTCGGATGGGGCTGGGGAACCACCAATACCCTGAACTATAAGTTCGATATCCATGATCATCATTTCGATATCCTTGCTGGTACCGAGTATGGTGAGAGTCGTCCTGGCAACGGATTCTCTTTGTCAGCAACAGCTTCAAGTGCTACTAAGACTGGTCTGAAGTATGCATACATGGATATGATGAACGGCAATACCGCTGCAACCGTCAGTGGTTCTCCTTATGGAGATTCTCGTGGTATGTCATATTTCGGACGTTTGAACTATGACTTCGCAGAGAAATATATGTTCACTGCTATCTTCCGTGCTGACGGTAGCTCTGTATTTGCTCCTGGTCATCGTTGGGGTTACTTCCCCTCGTTCTCAGCAGGATGGGTTGTCTCCAACGAAAAGTTCATGCAGAGCACAAGTGACTGGCTCTCATTCTTGAAGATCCGTGCCGGATGGGGACAGAATGGTAACAAGAGCATTGGCGCATTCCAGTACGAGGCTGCTTTCGGATATGATGCATACAGTATGTATTCATTCAACAACGAAAAAGATCAGCCTAGTAAGGGTGCTTCACTTACGCGTCTGGCTAACGAGGATCTAACCTGGGAAACATCAGAACAGCTTGACTTAGGTTTCGATGCTCGTTTGTTGGGTGGAAAGTTAGGTCTTGTATTCGACTGGTATAAAAAGACGACAAAGGATCTTTTGCTTTATGTTCCTGTTTCTCCTACAACAGGCTTCAGCTCTCAGTTGAAGAATGCAGGTACTGTTCAGAATACTGGTGTTGAGTTCGCTATCAACTGGCGCGATCAGATCGGTAAGGACTTTGAGTACAATATCGGTTACAACATTGCCTATAATAAGAATAAGGTAACTGAGGTTAACAGTACCCAGAAATACAACAACGGTGGTAATGATCTGCTAGCCCAGGGAACTGGCTATATGGCACGTTTTGAGGAAGGTGAGCCTATTGGCTACTTCTGGGGTTACAAGACTGCCGGCCCCATCCAGAACGAGGCTGATCTCGCTGCCTACAAGGCAACTCTTAAGGATGGTGATGCGGCCAACTCATTGCAGGGCTCAGACCTGAAGATTGGTGACTTGAAGTTTGTGGATGTTAATGGCGATGGCATCATCAATGCAGATGACAAGACAAACCTTGGCGATCCTAATCCTGATGTTACAATGGGTATCACTCTTGGCGCAAGCTATAAGGGCTTCGATATTAACGTGACTGGTTATGCTGCTCTTGGTCAGCAGGTAGCTCGTTCATATCGTAAGTTTACTGATGGTGAATACGAGAACTATACTACTGAGGTGTTTGATTACTGGGTAGGTGAGGGCACAAGCGACAAGTTCCCACAGCTGGCAGCTATGAACCGTGGTGTCAACTGGCAGGCTATCTCCGATCTTTATATTGAGGATGCAGGATACTTCCGTCTGCAGAACCTGACATTGGGTTATGATTTCAATAAACTGTGGAAGTCATCTCCTTTCCAGCAGCTCCGTCTCTATTGTGCAGCCCAGAACCTGTTCACTATTACAAAGTATAAGGGAATGGATCCCGAAAACGGTAAGGCTATCGGCAACGAGCAGTGGGTTACTGGTGTTGATGTCGGTAACTATCCGCAGCCTCGTACATATTTGGTAGGTGTAAACATTAAATTCTAAAAACTCAGAGTATACGAATATGAAAAAGATATTTATTTTTGCAGCAGCCGTTGTCACGATGGGACTGGTCTCTTGTGACATCGACAATGTAGAGAACCTCACTGAGATGTCTACCAGTGAGTTCCCGAAGACCGACTCTGATATCGAGGCCGTGCTTGCCGGTGTCTATCAGAACCTGAACACGACTCACGCAAATCCGCAGTGTTCTTTTGAATACTATGCTTGTCTGGCCAGCGACGACCAGCTTGGTGGTGGCGGTACCAACGATAAGCTTATGCAGGCTGAGGACTTGATCTGTAACTATAATGCAGATATGACCAATCAGTTCTATGTAGACCGTTATTCTGGCGTTGCTCGTGCCAATACGCTGTTGAAAGTGCTTAACGAGGCCGAAGGCATTGCTGAGGATGTTAAGAACAAGGGTATTGCCGAGGCTAAGTATCTTCGTGCATTCTACTATTATGAACTTGCTTCTATGTATGGTAATGTGCCTCTGATTACCGATCCAGAGCAGGAGAATAATAACCAGGGAGATGTAGCCACTTTATGGGGGCAGATACTTCAGGACCTGAAGGATGCTTGCGATCTTCTGCCAGCAGAGACTCGTCACGATGGACGTGTTGACAAGTATACTGCAGAGGCCATGCTTGGTCGCGCCTGGTTGTTCTATACAGGTATGTATGGTAATGGTACTTCTATTTCTGACTTGACAAGCACTACTTACAGCCCGTTACAGTCTGTAACACTGGCTGGTGGCGGCACTCTGACCAAGCAGGATGTTATTGGTTATATTGATGACTGCGTGGACAATTCTGGCTATAAGCTGGTTGATGATTTCCGTAACCTTTGGGCTTATACAAACCGCTATGTCGTTAACGACTACGCCTACACCGCAGGCAAAGGCCTGAAGTGGGTAGAGGATGATAATGCCACAAACCCAGAGGCCATGTTTGCTATCAAGTTCAACAAGCTTGCTTCTTGGCAGACCACGATCGGCTATGCTAATGGTATCGCATTGCACTTCGGTGTACGTGGTGGTCAGGATGTCGGCAAGACATTCCCGTTCGGTCAGGGCTGGGGAGCAGGACCTGTTGCTCCAAACCTCGTAAACGATTGGAAGGCTGCCGAGCCTAATGATATGCGTAGGGATGCATCTATTCAGGATTGGTCAACAAATACAACATACACAAAGGGCGGTTGGGCTGACTTTGTTCAGGAAACGGATTTCTATAGCAAGAAATGGAGCCCCATCTGTGCCAAGAACGACGGTTCCGTATCGTCTATTTCCAAGGATGAGACCCCCTATGTGTTCTGTTTTGAGACGCTGATGTACCCAGGCAACTGGGATGTTTCTGGTGAAAACAACTTCCAGCTTTCAAACATTCACGACATGGTACTTATCCGCTTTGCTGATGTGCTGCTGATGCAGAGTGAACTCAAGGAAGATGTTTCTGGTATTAATAAGGTACGCGCAAGAGCTGGACTTGATCCTATCAGCAGTTACTCTCTGTTAGCCCTCCAGAATGAACGTCGTTGGGAGCTGGCCTGTGAAGGTATACGTTGGAACGATATCCGTCGTTGGCATATTGCTTCCGTAGCCTTGGCCAAGCAGGAAGGACAGCCCGTCTACTATTGCGGCACCCCTGGTACCAACACTGCTCATAATGGTGGCTATGTTGCCCGCTACAATGCAACAGCAGGTTTCCAGAAGATGCCAGAGACTCAGGTTGCACTCGGTACTGTCAAGCAGAACGATGGCTGGACAGATGCTTCATCTGAATACACTGGCTGGTAATAACAAACCCTATAAAAAGAACAATAAAGATGAAAAAACAAATATTTATAATGGTTGCAGCTCTCGGCTTGCTGACTGCCTGTGACCCATCAAAGGACAGCATCGATATGCCAGGCAACTCTGACCTGACGAGTGATCAGCTGGCAAGCGGTTTCACTATTAAGCAGTATAGTGATGAGACCTATACAACAGAGGCCGCCGATGGTAACTATTTTACTTATGCCACATCACCGGCTCGTGTTGTTAAAATCTATCAGCTTGATGATGAGGGTACTGAGAGTGTGCTGGCTTCAGGAAAGGCTAACGGTACTTTCAAGATTGTGCCAAAGCGCGGCAATCCTTCACAGCAGACCTTCTATATAGAGACTCGTGACTTTAATGGTAACGTCATTTCTGCCTCAAAGACTGCAAATGTATTTGTCCCTCAAGAGCTTGAACCAGTTGTACGCTGGCTTGCCAGTGATGCTTACGGCTCAAAGACCTGGAAGTGGGATACTGAGTTCCGTGCTGATGGTGCTGTCTGGGGTAACTTCGGCTATGCCTCGGGCGATGACTGGACAGGTGGTATCTGGTGGGGTGCTAAACCTGAGGAGTTGACAGGTCAGCTTCAGCACTCTGATACTGGAGTGGCTACTGGTGAGGAAAGTGCTGCCGCTACGATGGTGATCTACGACGATGGAAACATTGCTTGTTTCGATGCTGGTGGTAACCAGATTCGTAAGGGTAAGTATTCTGTTTCTGGATGGACTGGTGGGAAGAGTCAGGCCTCTGTCGACGGCAGTCAGGCTGCATGGGCATACGGAACGCTCACTACCACTGAGGGTGCAATCCTCTTCCCATTCAAGATTAATGGCGGTGGCGAGAAGCCTACCAACTTTGAGATTCTGCAGTTGGATGCCTCTCACCTGAAGTTGGCCTATGCCGCTCCTGGTACTGGTGGCTGGAGTGAAGCTACTTGGTGGGCATTCAAGAGTGCTTCTGATGGCGAAGGTGCTTTGACTGGCTTTGATAATAAGGCTTGGACATGGGATACCGAGTTCCGCAGTGGTGCTGTCTGGGGTAACGTTGGTTATGCTGCAGGCGAAGACTGGACAAGTGGTATCTGGTGGGGTGCTAAACCCGAGGAGTTGACAGGCCAGTTACAGCATTCTGATACTGGAGTCGCTACCGGTGAGGAAAGTGCCGGTGCATATATGACCTTCGACTGGAAGACGGCAGCAGTCAAATCATTCAGCGCTGATGGTGCAGAGATCCGCTCTGGTAAGTTTGAGATTCAGAACTGGGGCAATGGTGAGAAGACTCAGGCATCAGTCGACGGTTCTCAGGCTGCATGGGCTTATGGAACATTGCATACTGATGCAGGTTCAATCCTCTTCCCATTCAAGATTAATGGTGGTGGTGAAAAGCCGACAGACTTCGAAATCATGCAGCTCGACAACGACCATCTGAGACTCATCTACGCTGCTCCTGGCACTGGTGGCTGGAGCGAGGCTACCTGGTGGGCCTTCAAGAAGAAGTAATCCTGCTTAGGTTCAAAAACTCTATATCATCCGCCCTGCAGCGGCGAGGCTGCAGGGCGGATTTTTTTGTATTATCACCTTGAATGTCGGCCTTGGTTAAAATACATGGAGCGTTAGCCTTGGTCAAAATGTCAACGCAATGTTTTTATCATTCAAAATGATAAATTTTGAGTTAAGCCATCACTTTTATAGTCAAATACTTGTATTTCAGGTAGATAAATAGTGATGGCTTGATGTTTGATCCGTCACCAAGCCGTCACTTTTATGGCTTTAAAGCAAAATTTCTTGACGTGTAAAGTCGGAGATTAGGCAATAGTTTGTGTGAGTTCAAGCAGACTAAACTCATAGTTTTCCAATACTAAACTGTCAGTTTACTTATACTAAACTGTTAGTCCAAGCCGTTTGTGCTGTTGCTTAACTGCCTTTAAAATAAGTGTTTGCGGGCAGATGCTTGTGTATCAAAGCTCGATTTTGATGGAAAAGTGACGGCTTGGTGACGGCTCAAATAGCAAGCCGTCACCATGTAAACATCTGTAATCCAATAATGTAAAGCAAAAAGTGATGGATTATGCAATTTTTCAGATTTTTTCTATCTGGCAATTTTTTTGCTATCACATAATTTTGAAAATAGTGAACAAAGCGCCCCTACCCTCTCTCACATGCCGATTCGTGAGAACATGAAAAAACATCTAAACCCTTGGAAATATGGAAAATAGTTTGTACCTTTGCATCCATTCTAAAGCGAAATGGCAACAGATACCAAAGCGTTTACCCATGTCACTTTTACGAAGAAAGTGATAAGCAATCATCTGAACTGGGTTTTCACGATGCTGATGGGCATCGGGATTTTTGTGTTTTGGTACGTAGCCTATCCTCATGCCTTGTCGTATCAAGAACAGTATCAGTTGTTTCTTTGGACTGGCGACTATTTCCTGGAGCGGATAAGTCTGCCTGGAGGTCTGACCGACTGGCTCGGAGAGTTCATCGTACAGTTCTATTATGTGGAATGGTTGGGGGCATTGCTTCTGACCTTGCTTTTGATGGCCTTGCAACGATTAACGGTCAGACTGTTGCCAAACGGATTATGGTGGCTTAGCATACTTCCTGTATTGTTTGTGTGGTGGCTGATGGGCGATATTAATGTGCTGTTGTCTCTTCCTGTGGCCATCGTGTTGGCATTGGCGCTTGCTTGTGTGATGCCAAAGCGCTTTTCATGGACTGATATCGTTGTTCTGCCTATAGCCTATTGGCTGACAGGTCCTGCTGTATGGCTATATGTTTTGGTACGTGTGGTACAGTTGGGGTGGAAGCATCTTTGGACGGCAGGCTGGTTGTTGGCTGTTCAGCTGGCGGTCTATGCCTGGTTCCTGCCACAGTGGCCTCTACAGCAGGCTATGACGGGACTTAACTACTATCGCATACCATTGCACTATCCACTGTTGACGGGCTATGACAAGGATATGTACGAGCTGATTCGTATGGACTATCTGGTTCGTCATGAGCGATGGGACGATATTGTAAAGCGTGCTGGGGAATACCAGGTAAGAACGCCTTTCTGGTCGAACTGCGTGAATCTGGCTTTGGCAGAGAAACGGCTTCTGGCAGACAGGATGTTCGATTTCTATCAGAGTGGCGAGGATGCGCTGATCATGCCCAGAACGAGAGACCTCACCTCGATGCTGCCATCGGCTGAGGCTTTCTGGCGGTTGGGTATGGTGAACTCTGCACAGCGCTATGTGTTTGATACTCAGGAGTCGATACTCAATGGGCGCAAGAGTGGTCGTTGCACCAAGCGTATAGCTGAATGTATGATCGTGAATGGTCACTATAAGGCGGCAGCCAAACAACTGAATCTGCTGAAGAAGAGCCTTTTCTATCGCTCATGGGCCGAAGATGTGGAGCTTAACGACGAGTGGGTTCAAGCGCATCCAGTATATGGAAAGTTGCGCAAGCTGAGATATAAGGACAATTTCCTTTATAGTTATGAAGAGATCGACAAGATGTTCGGTTTGCTTTTCATGAACAATCAGCAGAACAAGATGGCGCTCGACTATTTCATGGCGCAGATGCTCCTGACGGGGAATGTGCAGGGGTTCCAGCAGTATATGGGAATGGTGCAGCAGTATGGCGGTTATCGCATGATGCCGCTGGGTTATCAGGATGCCTTGCAATGTATCAAGATGCAGGGTCGGGTGCCTGATTCGCCTTATGCCAAGTATGTGCAACAAATGATGGGGAGGAGATGAGAATGAAATATCTGCTTTTATCTTCCGCCATCTTCTTGTGTTCTTGCTCCTTTAGCCCCGAGAACCCAGTAAAGACAGATCAACTGCCAGATATCTATCCCGACTATATCGGTGTGACGATCCCTGCCGATATTGCCCCGTTGGACTTTAACTTTGCCGACGAGGCTATCGATGCCTTGGATGTGGTGGTGAAGGGATCGAAAGGCGGTGAACTGCATGTGCAGGGCGACTATGCCGATTTCGACATTGACGACTGGCACGAGCTGACGAAGCAGAACCAGGGTGGAAAGATAACAGTTACCGTTTGTGTCAAGAAAGACGGCAAGTGGCTGCAATATCGCGACTTCGACATCTTCGTAAGTCCGTATTCGCTTGACGACTGGGGGCTGACCTATCGCCGTATCAAACCCGGCTACGAGGTGGGTGGTGATATCGGCATATACCAGCGTAACATCCATACCTTTGATGAATACGCTGTCTTGACCGAGACAGTAGTGCCTGGGCGCTGCTTCAACTGCCATACAGCCAATCGTACTAATCCAGACCGGATCACCTTGCAGATGCGAGGTGAGGGTGGAGGAATGCTGATTCAGAAGGACGGCAAACAGACATGGGTAGAGACGAAGACCGACTCTACGAAAGCGGCTGGGTCGTATAGCTTCTGGCATCCCGATGGCAACTATGTGGCGATGGCTGTGAATTCGGTTCATCAGAGTTTCTTTACTGGTACTGGTCAGCGTATAGAAGTGTACCATAAGTTCAGCCATATAGAAGTGCTCGATACCCGCCATAACGAATTGATTCTCTCGCCGTTGTTGCAGACGGATGATCTGGAGATATTCCCGGCTTTCTCAGCCGATGGCAAATGGCTCTATTACAGCACATCGAAGCCATGTAGGGTGCCGGCAGAATATGAGAAGGTGAAGTGTTCGCTGTGTCGTATCGGCTTTGATGCCGAGAAAGGCCTGTTTGGCGAAGTGGTGGATACACTTCTCAATGGTCCTCTGACGGACAAGAGTTATGTCTTGGCGCGACCTTCGTACGACGGCCGCTGGCTGATGTATTGTGTCAGCAGCCGAGGTAATTTCCCTGTGAGTCAGGATGATGCCGACCTGTGGCTGATGGATCTGAAGACGGGTGAGAGTAGAGAACTCAGCGAGGTAAACAGTCAGCAATGTGAGAGCTTCCATAACTGGAACGGTAATAGCCATTGGTTTGTATTCAGTTCGAAGCGCGAAGACGGGATGTATACTAAGCTCTATCTCGCCAGCATCGACGATCAGGGGAGAGTGTCGAAGCCATTCCTCCTGCCTCAGCGCAATCCAAGAGCTTACTATCTGGAGATGATGGATGCCTACAACTGTCCTGACTTCACGAAGACCAAGGTGGAGCTCGATGCTCATGAGGCGTATCGCCAGGTGTTTGACAATCGCAGGGCGGTTGTAAAGGTAAAAAAGTAAAAAAGTAAGAAATATGAAGGAAAAAGAATTATTGTGCGAAGTAAAAAGGATGGGCAAGAAGGTTTTACCTTTTTACCTTTTTACCTTTTTACTTTTATCTGCCTGCCAGCAGAACGACGGCAAGTGCTATATCGAAGGCACGGTGAAGGGTGAGCAGTACGAGGGCAAGCGCATCTTCGTGGTGCCGGTCAATGGTCCGAAGACGGCCGAATATGTCGACTCCATGGAAATTACCAATGGTAAGTTCCACTTTGTTAAAGACTATACCAAGGACACCATGCAGATGTACCAGATTCTGATGGACTATCACTATCGTATGGGACTCCAGCCGCTGCTTATCGTGGGTGAACCTGGCCACATCCATGTGACGATCGACTCCATCAGTTCTGCCGGAGGTACGCCGCAGAATGATTCGCTACAGGCTTGGAAAGAGGTGACTGAGAAGTTCAATCGTGATTATGCCACGTACAACCGCACGCTTTCCATGCTGCGAGAGAGAGGTCTTTTGGAGAAGGCTGACACCATAGAGCAACAGGGCTACGAGTGCCGTATGGCCTATAAGAGATATTCCCGTCAGTTGGCTGAGAACATGAAGGAGGGCGTGCTCCACGACTTCATTATGGAACTCTTCCCGCTGACCTATAAGCGTAAGATGCCCGACGGCTCTATCAAGACATTCAATGCCGACACGAATGAAGAGATTCCTGAGTAAAAACGCGCCGCTGCTGTCGACGCTACTGTTTGGTATAGCGGTGTTCTTGTTTTGGAGAATCCGTTATCCTTTTGCGCTGACCTATCAGGAGCAATTTCAGTTGTTCCTGTTTGATGACGATTACTTCTGTAGCCGGATGGCTGAACCTGGTGGTCTGGCTAGATATATGGCAGAGTTTCTGGTACAGTTCTATAATGGTGTGACTTATGGAGCACTCATTCTCGCTTTTCTATATATGTTGGTGCAGCGACTCACGTGGCGTCTGATGCGCTCAGAGGGTCACTATGCCTTGAGCTTCATTCCGTCGGTATTGCTTTGGTATGCCATGGGCGACGAGAGCGTGATGCTGACGTATGTGGTGGCATTACTCATAGCAATGGCGATAGCGTGGGGATGGAGAAGCTGGTCGGAAAAGTGGTCGCAATGGGTTAGGTGGATAGTTGCATTGTTGTTAATACCAGTGGTGTATTGGCTGATAGGTCCCATGGTACTGTTGGTGGCATTGCTGATGATGCCGTGGACTATTACAGTTGCCACCTTGCTGTATTCTCTTGGGTTGATTCTGCTGAGCGCTCATTATCTGCCATTCCCAATGCTGAGAACCGTATTAGGTATCAGTTACTATCGCTTCCCCATCATGTTGCCTTATTTGCTGATGGTAATACCTGTGGTCGTTTGGCTGATGGCAGACTTTATAAAGTTTCTTCCTCAAACAAAGCGATGGGTAAATGTGACAGAGGCGTTGCTGGTGCTGGTGACAATCGCCTTCTTGGTCGACTTGGGCTACGATAAGAAGAAATACGAACTGATAGAATATGATTATCTGGTTCGTATAAGAGACTGGAAAGGCATTATTGCCAAGGCCGAGAAACAAATGCCCGATTTGCCTATGAGTGTGAGTGCTACTAATCTGGCACTGGCTATGACAAACCAGTTAGGAGACAGGGCCTTTGAATTCTATCAGCGTGGAACCCAAGGCCTGTTCCCTAAGTTTGAACGTAACTTTGCGAATTCGCAGCTGACAGGTGAAATCTATTTCCATTTGGGAATGATTAACACAGCCCAGAGGTTAGCCTTCGAGTCGATGGAGGCCATACCTAATTATAATAAGAGTGCCAGAGCCGTTAAGCGACTGGCAGAAACGAATATCATCAACGGGCAGTATAAGATAGCCGAAAAGTATCTGCGCATGCTCGAGAAGACCATCTTCTATCGTCCTTGGGCCAAGCAGATGATGGCGACATTGGGTAACGAAAAGGCCATTAATGAACATCCGCTATATGGCACACTGCGTCAATACAAACTGCCGAAGGATGTCCTGTTCAGTGATGGTGAGCTTGACCATATCTGCGGACTGTTGTTCTTACACCATCAGCAGAACCTGATGGCAGCCCAGTATCTGTTGATGATGCCGCTGCTCGATAGAGATATAGAATTGTTTATGGCGTATGTCAAGGTGGTTCAGAATCGTATTCAGTATAACCCGCGGAGCTGTCAGGAAGCAATAGCCTTTGCCTTTATGCGACAGGGACAACGGCCTCCGCAAGGATTCGTAAGCCAGATCATACTGCAGCAGATGGATCGTTTTGCAGGTATCTATTCTTCTGACAAGACCTCTCCGGAACTGAACGGATTCAAGAATACATTATGGTATTATTTAATGCTTGGTAAATGATGATGGATTATAAATATTGGTTATTGGTTGTTGGTTGTTGGCTGACGGTGGCTTGTACATCTGTCGTGGAGAATCCGACGAAGGTTGATGAACTGCCTAAGATTTACCCCGATTATATCGGAGTAACCATACCCGCTGAGATTGCGCCATTGAACTTCAGCTGCATGGATGCCGATATAGACTGCATGGATGTTGTGGTGAAAGGATCGAAGGGCGGCGAACTGCATGTGCAGGGCGATGAGGCTGATTTTGATATGGCCGACTGGCACGAGCTGACGGAGCAGAACAAGGG
Source organism: Prevotella sp. (assembly GCA_016286585.1). Classification (GTDB taxonomy): domain Bacteria; phylum Bacteroidota; class Bacteroidia; order Bacteroidales; family Bacteroidaceae; genus Prevotella. Next base: position 32,675 of record JAEETC010000011.1, read on the forward strand.
CGGACAGTTAACTGTGACCGTCTGTGTCAGGAAAGGCGGAACATGGATCCAGTATAAGGACTTCAGCGTCACGGTTAGTCCATACGCACTGGATGAATGGGGGCTGACTTATCGTCGTATAGCCCCGGGTTATGAGGTGTTCAGTCACATGGGCCTTTATCAGCGCGACCTCTCTACTTTCGATGAATACGCTATCATAGAGAATACTCAGGTGCCAGGCATGTGTGTTAACTGCCATTCGGCACATCAGACGGATCCGCATCAGTTCGTATTCCACGTTAGAGGTGACCATGGAGCCACGATGTTTCAGATTGACGGACAAAGGGAGTGGCTAAAGGCCAGTAACGAGCAGTTGGGTGGTTCGATGGTCTATCCTTATTGGCATCCAAGCGGAAAATACTGTGCATTCTCTACGAATCAGACTCGTCAGGGCTTCCACGCTGTGTCTACCAAACGTATTGAGGTCTTGGACCTTTCGAGCGATGTCTTCGTTTATGATCCTGCTACCCACAAAGTCCTGACCGACTCGCTCTTGAGTACAAAAGACTGGAGTGAGAACTCACCCGTGTTCTCGCCCGACGGAAGGACGCTGTATTATATGACCTGCAAACAGCAGGACTATCCTGATCATTTTAAAGATGAGCAGTATAACCTCTGCAAGATCAGCTTCGACCCCGAGACGGGTAAGTTCGGCGAACGGGTGGATACGGTCTTCAATGCAGTGGCAATGGGTAAGAGCCTGACTTGGCCCCGTCCGTCATTTGACGGGAAGTACATCCTGTTTACCTTGCTGGACTATGGCTATTTCTCTATATGGCACCAAGAGAGCGATCAGTGGCTGCTTGACTTGCAGACCGGAGAAGCCCGTGAGCTGAAGGAAATCAACAGCGACGAGGCCGACAGCTATCACAACTGGAGTCTGAACTCTCGCTGGATCGTCTTCACCAGTCGTAGAGATGATGGACTGTATAGCCGTCTCTATCTCGCCAGCATCGACGATCAGGGAAGGCTCTCGAAGCCTTTCATGTTGCCTCAGCGTCATCCAAAGGAATACTACGGGGAGAGTATATATTCCTTCAATACCCCAGACTTTACAAAAACGAAGGTTACGTTTGATGCCCATCAGGCAGGACGGGAAATTGCCTCTGACAAGCGCATAGAGACAACCCTGCAATAGTGTCGGTCGTGTTAAGTCGTTTTCAGGGATGGAATGACAGCGCTTTTTTCTTCATGGCCTTGGCGACATCGTTAACGTCGAAGGGAACCTTTCCCTTGCCAAGCTCTGGGACGTTGAACGACTTCAGGTTATTGTCGTAAAAAGTAGGATACCTCTGTGGCAGACAGAAGGGCTTGTGGGCTCTGCCGTCTTTGTCGACGTAGCAGAAGTAGGGTTTACCATACAGGCCATCGTCACGCTTCGAAGCGAAAACAAACCATCGGCTGTTACTACTCCATGAATGATAGGTATCACTCTTCGCGCTATTGACAATCGCCATACTATCGATGGAACCTGTCTCAAGATTCATCATCTGTAGATCGGCCTCTGGATGCCAGATGGGAAAAGTACCGTAGTCGGCTACTGTATAGAGAAGATAGCGTCCGTCAGGACTGATGCGGGGATGGCAGACACTCTTATTATTTAATAAGGTATCTGCCTGAGTACCGATAGTACCCGTCTGTTCGTCGAAGGCGATGCGCAGGAGACTGTATTGGAGGTTTTTTATGTCAGTTGGCAGACTCACGGTGTCGGCGCTGCAATAGTAGATGTATTTCCCGTCGGGCGAGAAAGTGGGGAAGGTCTCAAATTTCAGGCTATCGCAAAGAAGGGGTGACGAGATGATGCGATGCTCCCCGATATCTGCCACGTAGACATTCGACGCGGCATCATAAACCTCTAACCTCTTTTGGGCTAAACTATGGAAAGCCGGGATGATCTTCTGGGTGGAATAGGTGATATAACGTCCGCTCGGACTAAATCCGAAATAGACACTACCCGGAATATGAAGTTTACTCAACTGTCCGTTCTCGTTCAAAATAGCTCCACCATCAGGGCCACGTACATACATCATGGACAGGCTCGGATCCTGATTGGCATAGATATGACAATTCATACAGCGGTTCTCCAGTTGCTCGTAATGTCCAATGGCATCCACGTCAAAGTTCTCCACACATCGCTGCTGTATCTGAACGTTGTTCCATATCTCGTAGTCGGGCTCAATGAGGCGATAGCTTAAGTAAGGATCAATCTTGTCGCTCACAACAAGCCAATGGAATGTCTTGAACCCGATCCAGCTTCCATCGATGAGGGCTGTTACCATTACCTCTATCTCCTTGTCTGCATGTTGCTGCATCAGCTCCTTCCAGTCATCCATATCGAAGACGACCTCATTACCTTTGGCATTCAGCACAAACGTGCCGGCTTTTACCTCGATGGCCTCGCAATCGGCACGGAGCAGGAAGTTCAGTGGGGCGATATTCTCAGGAATAGTGACATCGCAATAATCAGGATAGAGTGGGGGCAACTCACTACTTTGCTGCACGTTCTCTGGTGTTGGCGTACAGGAGGAGCAGAAAACAGCAGAAGACAGCAGAAGATAGAGGAAGATGGAAGAAGGTAGTTTCATTTTATATCTCTGGAGCTTTAATCTTGTCAAAATAAAACCAGTATGTGCCCTTAAAGGCGGGATTCCCCCTTTGGGCATTATATTGTTGGAAACGTTCAAACACATGGCCTTGCCTGATATACTTTTCCCAATCCTCCTGAGGGGCATCCGAACCAGCCAGCCAGATGCACAAGGCTTCCTGATAGAGTGTCTTCAGACGAGGTTTGTTGGTATCAATACAATAGCGGTCATAATCGCGCTTGAAGTTCGATATGTCCTTCAGCAACAAGTCGCTGCAGAGGATATAATCGAGGGCGATGGTGTTGTTGGGATTGGCATCAAGCAATTGCATCATCAGGAAGTGAGCATTGTCTGAGATGGTAATGGTATCGTGATGGTTTACCATCTGCATCTTCTCCCGATAAATCCGTTGACCATTCTGACGGATATTCTTGGCCCATGTGCTGTAAACAAACGTTTTGTCTAAAATGCGCAGATATTTCTCTGCCGCCAGCGAATCACCACTAACAATATTACACTCCGCTAAACGGCGTATCATTCGGACATTACGATTGTTGTGCGAGAAAACGTTGGTCATCATCGCAGCCCTTTCCGTAAAGGTCATGTCGCCAAGTGCCCAGTATAGTTCGTTCATATTGCGGATCGTCAGCATGGGCGTATCAGAACCGATCTTTTCGAATGTACCAAGATAGTTCGACGTGAACTTCATCAAGTGATCAGGCAACTCATCCCGTTGTGCCTGTGACAGGTTATAGAAGAAAAGCATCTGATCGGTCCATTTGTCTTCACTTTCTACTAAACGGATGACCTTATCATAGTTGCCAAAGTAGTATTCGCAGTCTACTGCGAAGTCTTTTTCCAAGATGAAGTCCGGTGCCTGAATCTTCTTAACCTGTGGTAGACCGAAAAGCAGATAGGTAGGCAGCAGCATGACGGCAAACCATAGAATACGGAATTTCCATCCTCTCATCAGTGAAACAGTCCATAGCAACATGACCCAACTCATGATGGCGATGGTTGATGAAAGACGATAACTTGTACTGAAATGGCAGACGGCTATAAAGGTCATCACTGTCAGTGCCGGTATCAGGGCCGTGATTCTGCTGACCTTGAAGTTCCTAAGGGTCTGATATAACAAGATCCCGATAGCGAGCAGACAGAGCGCAAGGACAATGGCACCAACATACAGATAGTAGAAGAACTGTGTCAGAAAGTCGCCTATCAAGAGTGATAATCCGCCGTTATGGAAATAGGTGGATATATAATCCCACGACCAAAGAAATATCTGATTTTGTTCCTGAAAGAAGAAGTGATATGGATAGCAATACTGGAAAAAAAGAAAGATTCCGACACTTGTGATGGTCAGTATAATATAACTACTTATCCCTCTTCTCATTCTATGCATAGTCGCTGCCAAATAAAGCACCTTAGTCGTGCCTACGCTTCTTATCGAACTTGTGAAGGAAGTATCTGAAAGCTTCAAGACCCACAAGCACCAGGAATGTTGACGTTGCGGCAATGATATACATGCCACCACCACAGGCCAGACCGATGGCTGCCGTCACCCATAATCCTGCAGCCGTTGTCAGTCCACGAACCACATTCTCACTCTTATGGAAGATAATGGTGCCTGCACCAATGAAACCGATACCTGAAACGACCTGTGCCGCCACACGCGACACGTCCCATCGATGCTCAGGAGTGTGCATGGCTCCCTCGAAGCCATAAGCCGACACAACCATAAACAAAGCCGAGCCCAGAGCCACTAGGAAATGGGTGCGGAAGCCCGCTTCCTTCGCCCTGTACTCACGTTCCAAACCAATGGCTCCTCCCAAAAGGGCAGCCACAAAAATGCGGAGTACAAACTCCCATGTCATATTATCCATAGCTTATAATGTTTTCTTGTAACAGCGATGACGACGGTGGATGACAGACTCCAGATACTGCCACTGGCCAAGCACACCATCATTGGTCTCCATCATCGGACCCGTATCAGCCCATTCGAAGCCGTAGCGCTGGAACTGACGGATGAGGTCGTCGAAGATAAGCCCGTTGGCACCTTTGGAACGGTACTCAGGCAGCACGCCAATAAGCAGGAGGTCGACGATAGGGGTCTTGTGCCACTTCAGGATCTTGAGCAGATGCCACCAGCCGAAGGGGAACAGACGGCCGTCGCGCGTCTTTTGCAGAGCCCGTGAGAACGAGGGGAAGGTGATGCCAAAGCCCACCAGACGGTCGTTGTCGGAGGCATCAACGATACCTGTCACCAGATTCAGGTCGGCCAATTTGATATAATTGTTCGCCAGCAGGTCAATCTGCTTGTCGGTGAGGGTGCAAAAGCCGTAGAGATCCTTGTAGGTGGTATTAAGCAGGTTGAATATCTCTTGAGCCTTGCCCTCCTTCATCAGCTCATGACGGGTGAACTTATGAACACGGAGGTTATAGCGCTTGCGCACCATCTCTGTGACCTTCGAGAACTTCTCCGGCACCACCTCGGGCACCTTCACCTTCGCCTCCACCCAGTCGTTGGCTTTCTCAAACGTGCCCAGCTGCTCCATGTGTTTCGGATAGTAGGGGTAGTTATAGTTGATATACATCGATGCAAGCTCTTCAAAGCCCTCGACAAGCATGCCCTCGCGGTCGGTGTCGATGAAGCTCATCGGACCGATCATCTCCGTCATGCCGCGCTCACGCCCCCACTCTTCCACTGTCTGCAGAAGGGCAGAGGACACCTCCACGTCGTCAATGAAGTCGAACCATCCGAAACGCACCTGCCGACTCTGCCACCGTTCGTTGGCACGACGGTTGATGATGGCAGCCACACGACCGACAATCTGGCCTTTCTTCCTAGCCAGAAAATAATCGGCCTCACAATAGTCGAACGACGGGTTCTTCTGCCTGTCGAGCGTTGCTATCTCATCAAAATAGAGGAAAGGAACTGCATAGTCGCTATCACGGTAGAGATCGTAATAGAATTGTACAAACTGTTTGAGTTCCTTTTTCGTTGTTACTTTTTGTACTTCTATCATTGCGCTGTTATATCATACTTGCTGCAAAGGTACGAAGAATTAGGAAGTTCAAGAAGTTCTGATAGTTAAAAGGAGTTAAATCAGAGCGCTTCGATATAATCGTAGAGTTTTTTGTAGAATGGATGACGGGTCATGGTCGAAGCATCACCAAGAATGATCAGTTTCATCCTGGCACGGGTAATGGCGACGTTCATGCGGCGCAGGTCACGGAGGAATCCTATCTGTCCTTCATCGTTGGCACGCACCAACGAGATAAGGATGATGTCGCGTTCCTGTCCCTGAAAACCATCGACGGTGTTCACGCTGATCAGACTGCGGTAGGGCTTGAAGAACTCACGTTTCTTGATCAGTCGTCGCAGATGCTGCACCTGAGCCCGATAGGGTGAGATAATCCCGACGTCGAGACGCTCGTCAAGGATACGCTGCTTGCCGATCTTTGAGAAGTAATTCTCCAATACAAGTAGCGTCAGTTCCGCCTCAGCCTTGTTGATGCGTCCGAAACTCTCACCCACGAATTCCTCTGTAAACTGTAAACCGTCAACTGTAAACTGACTTGTATCCACCCACGTCATCGGAATATCGAGGTCGAGAATGCTGCGGTATTTCACCTCAGGAGCACTCTCCACCTGGTTGCCATAGAACCAGTCGGAAGAGAAGCGCATGATCTCCTCGTTCATACGATACTGCATCTTCAGCAGGGTCACCACTTCGGGTTTGTTCTCCACGATGCGCTCCATAAGGGTCTTGCCGAGTCCGCCTTTCAGGGCTGCGATGCTCTTCACCGTCGGAGGCAGCTGACAATGGTCGCCAGCCAGTATCACTCTCGACACCCGCCGGATGGGTATCCAGCAGGCAGCCTCCAAAGCCTGTGCCGCCTCATCTATAAATAAGGTGCCGAACTTCTGTCCCTCCAACAGTCGGCTGCTGCTTCCCACAAGAGTAGAGGCAATGACACGGGCCTCTCCGAAGAGTTGGGCATTGATGCGTATCTCAAATTCTATGGCACGTTCCTTGAGGCGTTCCATCTTCTGATGGTATTTCTCGTCACCCCGTTTACGATGGGCACGGAGTTCCCGGATGGCCTTACGGATAGACCAGAGCAATTCATAGTCGGGATGGGCCTCGAAGCGTCGCTCATAGGTAAAAGAGAGCATCTTGTCGTTGACACGCGTGGGATTACCTATTCTTAATACGTTGACTCCACGGTCGACAAGCTTCTCGGATATCCAGTCGACAGCCATGTTACTCTGCGCACAGACCAGCACCTGACTCTCCCGCCGTAGGGTTTCATAGATGGCCTCGACGAGGGTTGTCGTCTTGCCTGTGCCTGGAGGTCCGTGGACCACAGCCACATCCTTCGCCCACAGTACCTTGTTCACCGCCTCTTCCTGAGTACGGTTCAGATAGGGGAAACGCATCGGGGCGAAGCTGAATGTCTCGGCCTTCTGGTGAGAATAGAAGAGGTCTCGCAGATAGCCCAGACGTCCCTTGGCCTTCATCACACGGTCGAGGGCCTCGAACATCATCTTATAGCTCGTCTCGTCGAAGAAGAGTTGGATGCCCACGTTCTCCGCTCCCTGCACATCAATCAGATGACCGTCATCAGGCACAGCCACCACCATACGGTCGCCGTCCACATAGCTGACAGTTGCTGTGAAGTTGAAGTAGCGGATGGCCTCTTTGGTTTTTTCGGAATCCACTCGGAAGAAGCAGACGGGCCGCCCGAATTCGAAATTATGCTCTATCTCGTCATCATCGCTCTGCCGGAATACCTCTACGACCAGCTGATTGAGTGAATTATAATAACTCCTGCCCATCTTCAGCGGATACCAGGCATCACCACGCTTCACCTTCCGCTGCAGCCCCATCTCCTCGGTCTGCTTGCGAAAGGCCTCCTTCTCAGTCTGATACTCCAACTGGAGCAGCAGACGCTGTTGTTGAAGCGCCAAGAGCGGCGAAACTTGTTGATTTCCCATGAATTGGCTGCAAAGATAATCTTTTTTTTAGACATAAGTACAAAAGAAACATAAAAAAGCTTCTGTTCTTATGTTCTTATGTCTAAAATATTCGTAACTTTGCAACCGATATGAAACAGATACTGCTGATTAACGACGTCGTGGGCTATGGCAAAGTGGGCATGGGTGCCATGCTCCCCATCCTGTCGTATCTGGGCATTCCGACATACAGTCTGCCCACGGCCCTTGTGTCGAACACGCTCGACTATGGGAAGTTCAACATCCAGGACACCACAGAGTATATCCGTGGTACACTCCCGGTATGGAAGGAGTTAGGTTTTTCGTTCGATGCCATTTGTACGGGCCTGATGTTTAGCGACGAACAGGCGAAGCTCGTGGCGGGCTACTGCAAGGAACAGGGTGCCCAGGGCACGACGGTCTTCGTGGATCCCATCCTCGGTGATGGCGGACGACTCTATAACGGCATGACCGAACGTCAGGTAGAGCTCATGCGTGAGATGGTCAGCGTGGCTCATCTCACCTTCCCCAACTACACGGAGGCTTGCTATCTGACGGGCACCCCCATCCACATGGAGGGCATCACCTGGGAGGAAGCGGGCGACCTGCTCGACAAACTGCGCGAGATTGGCTGTCAGTCGGCCATCATCACCAGTTGCAAGATCGACGGTCAGAATGCCGTAGCCGGCTACAATCACTACGATGACAGCTATTTCCATCTGGAATATCACGAGATTCCTGGACTCTTTCATGGCACGGGTGACATCTTCTCTGCCGTGCTCATCGGCCATCTGCTCAACGGAGAGTCGCTGAAGGTCTCTACCCGCACGGCGATGGACACCGTATTCCGCATGATCGACCGCTACAAGGACACCCCCGACAGGAACAAGGGTATTCCCGTGGAGAAATGCCTCGACATCCTCAACGCCAACGCTGACCACTGACGATATGCCATCGCCCCTGCATCCCCTGACCACGGACATCGTCCCTCCGGAGCGGTTCACCTATCCTTTCTGCTACGAGCCTCATCCGTTGTGCCTGTTGGCAGCAGAGGAAGTGAAGCAGGAGATTGCACGTATCAACCCCACGGAAGGAAAAATGTTTGGAGTGCTGGTTGTGAAACAGGGGGACGGTTCTTTTGTTACACCAGGCGATGTAACAAAAGAACCGTCCCCCTGTTATATGGCGGCCTACTCAGGGCTGCTGGAGGGGCGCAACGACTGGCCTTACTTCGTGCCGCCCGTCTTCGATGCCCAGGATCCCAACGGCTATTTCAAAACCAAGGAGCGTGAGATATCTCTCACCACTCACCTCTCACCACTCACCTCTAAAAAGATGTCGCAGGACCTGCAGCTGTGGCTCTTCCATCAATACCAGTTCCTCAATGCGAAGGGCGAGACGAAAGACCTCGTCGAGGTGTGGCAAGACTACCACTGTTCCCCCCGTATCCGTCGCAGATACCCCCTGCCGCCAGGTGGCACGGGTGACTGCTGCGCACCGAAACTCCTGCAATATGCCTATCAGCATGGTCTGAAACCCCTTTGTATGGCGGAATTCTGGTGGGGACCATCGCCCAAGAGTGAGATACGTCATCACGGTGAGTTCTACCCTGCTTGCCGTGGGAAGTGCAAGCCCATCCTGACGTGGATGCTACAGGGTCTCGATGTCGATCCCAGTCCCGATGCGGAAGGCTTCCCACACTTGGTGCCTGAGGTGGTTTACGAGGATGAGACCATCGCCGTGATCAACAAACCCTCAGGCCTTCTGAGCATTCCAGGACGGACAGAAGACCACTCCGTCGCCACCTGGGCACAGCAGCGGTGGCCAGGATCACAACCCGTCCACCGACTCGACATGTGGACGTCGGGAATCATCCTCATCGCCAAGACCAACGAGGCCTATCACCACTTGCAAAAGCAATTTACGGAGCACACCGTCAAAAAGAAATATCTCGCCATCGTGGAAGGCGTGCCTGCCAAAGAGCACGGCATCATCGACCTGCCCCTGCTCAGCGACCCCATGAACCGTCCTCGTCAGATTGTCGACTTCGAACATGGTAAGCGCGCCATCACGGAGTATCGTGTCTTGGCAAGTGCACAGGGGGTCAGTGCACTTTTAGCCCTGTGGCCACATACGGGCCGGACGCACCAACTGAGGATGCACTGTGCCCACGAGCAGGGCTTGGGCTGTCCCATCCTGGGCGATGAACTCTATGGCAGGAAGGCAGACCGTCTTTATCTCCAGGCGCAGGCCATCGGCTTCGTCCACCCCACAACGGGACGGAAGATGCACTTCGAACTGCCTGCAGAGTTTTCCCTCAACGATCCATTCGTGGTTTAAATAATATATGTAATTTATAAATTAGTTCAATTATGGTTAAGCACATTATTCTCTGGACTCTGAATCCAGAACTCTCCGAAGAGGAGAAGCAGGCCGTCAAGGCAGGTATTAAGGCAGGTTTGGAAGGACTCGTAGGCAAGGTGCCCGGACTTCTCGATGTCAAAGTGCATATCGACGGCCGTCTGGCCTCCTCCAATGCCGACGTGATGCTCGACAGCACCCTCGAGAGCGAAGATGCCCTGAAAGGCTATGCCGTCCATCCCGAACACGTCGCCGTCGCCAACGGTAAAGTCCGTCCCTACACCGTCCAGCGCAGCTGCCTCGACTTCGAGATTTGACAGATTTGACAATGAAGTCCCGCTGACGGCGGGGCTTCATATCCGTAACTTTGCAAAAGATGTCGATACTTACACGTAAATATCCGTTTCCGCCGAGCAGTCACTGGCTGAGAGACTGCGCCTTGTATTGTGTGATCGTGTTCCTGATCCTCTACCTGCTGCAACCCTTCGGGTTCAGCATGTATCAGGGCAACAAACTGCTGTTATCCCTGTTGTTCGGGGCTGTCACCTTCGGTTGCTGTCTAATATACGGGTTCGTCGAGCGGCCCCTCATTCAGCGTGTCTCGCCTTGGCGTATCTGGCACGAGGCACTGTCGATATTAGCGATGATTCTGTTTATCGGCATCTGCAACTTCTTCGTTTGCTCGTGGGTGTTCCACTTTCCTGTCACGCTCATTTCCTTCCTGGCATTTCTCTACTGGACGCTGATCATCGGCATGTTCGTAACGGTCTGCTCTGTCAGCCTGAGCTACTACCGTTACCTGCGCAACCAGTTGGAGACCTTGCTCGACAAGACCACCGACCAACAGGTAGACATCACCGTGACCATCCACGATACCAATGTAAGGGGTAATGACCTGCAGCTGTCGATCAACGATCTGCTGTTTATCGAGGCACAGAAGAACAACGTGGCCGTCAGTTACATGAACGACGGCCACGTTGCCACCACCGAGCTGCATACCACGCTCGCCGCCGTGCTCGACGACCTGCAGGCCTATGAGAACATCTTCCAATGCCACCGTTCTTTTGTCGTTAACTTGAACAATATCACCTCGGCTCAGGGCAATTCCAACGGTTACCAGCTCAGGCTCGGAAAATGTCAGACGATAGTGCCTGTTTCACGTACCTATGTCCCTAAACTGCGATCGTTTATAGCTTAGTCAGTCGTCCTTTTTCTTAGTCATTCGTCTGACGGATTAGTTATCTGTCAGCCTTTCTAGTCGTCTATCCCTCAAATTTGGAGGTATCAGTTTTCGTGCCTATCTTTGCAGCATGAAACATCGACTGATACATATCATGCTTATGCTGCTCGTAGCCCACAGCGCTACCAGCCAAACCACCGTAACGGGCATTGTTACCGACGGTCGCGAACCGCTCGCAGGAGCGAACGTATTTATAATAGGTACTATCGACGGCTGCCTCACCGACTCGCTCGGAAGGTTCTCGTTCGTAACATCGAAACAGGGTGAAATCACGTTGCGCGTCACGTTTATCGGCTTCGACGACTACACGCTGACCACTTCGCAGCCATCCGATCTCACCATCCGTATGCACGAACGAGCTACGGCTATCGACGAGGTGGTTGTGACGGCCAGCACCTACAGCTTCGGCAAGAGCGACAACTTCAAAACGATGGATGCGCTCGACGTGGTGATGAGCGGCAACTCGTGTGGTGACATCGTGGCCGCCCTGCAGACGCTGCCTGGCACCCAGAAGGTGGGCGAGAGCGGCAAGCTCTACGTTCGTGGCGGTGAGAGCGATGAGTGCCAGACGTTTGTCAACGGTATGCACGTGCTCGTACCTTATTCTACTAATGTCGAGAACAATGCCGTTCGCGGACGCTTCTCGCCGTTCCTCTTCAAAGGCATCAACTTCTCATTGGGCGGCTACGGCGGAGAATACGGCCAGGCCCTCTCCTCGGTACTGCCGATGGAGACCACCGATGTGGCAACAGGTGATAAGTTCGGTGTCAGCGCCTCGTTCGTAGACTGGAACGTCGGCGGCACGAAAGCCTTCACGAAGAGCAGCCTGTCGTTCAATGCCGACTATACCAGCATGGGCCTGTACAATGCCCTCTTCCCTGACCGTTTCAACTGGACGCACCCCTACCGCAAGCTCTCTGGCGAGGCCCAATACAAGGCCGACCTCTCATCAGCAACCGTGCTGAAAACCTATGTAGGCTACGACCTGACCTCCGTTGGCCAGCATATCGACGACCGCCGCCTGTCGCTTGCCGAGCACAATATCTACGCCAACGCCACGCTCAAGACCAATATCGGCAGGGGTTACACCCTTTTTACAGGCATCGCCAACTCGACGGTTCTCAATGATATCGACGATGCCTTGACATTTGGCGACCATTACCATAACTCACGTAACGAGGTCCATCTGAAGACCGAACTGCGGAAGGTGTTCTCGTCAGTCCTGAAACTGTCAGCGGGCGTTGAGGATTACATCCGCCACAGCACAAAACGTTACGAAACCGACCATTACAGCCTCAACTATCATCTGTTGGCTGCCCATTCTGATGCCCAGCTGCGGATAATACCAAAGTTGTTCCTGAACCTCTCTGCCAGAAGCGAGCATGTGAGCTATAACCACGATTGGCTGCTGATGCCTCGCGCTACCCTGAGCTACGTGCCCAACAAACGTTTCCAACTATCCGCCATGATAGGGCGATACAGCCAGACGGCCAACGACGATTATATCGCCATGAGTGGGCGACAACTGTCGCAAAGCACCGCCGACCACGCCATCCTCAGCATGCAGTACAGCACACCTAAAATGCTATTGCGCATCGAGCCTTACTACAAGAAATACCGTCACCTGCCGCTACTGGGCAAGAATGGAATATATACCGCTGATGGCTACGGCACAAGCCGAGGAGTGGATGTGTTTGTTGAGAACCATTCCATCGTGAAGAACCTGACCACCACGTTCTCATACTCCTTCAACGACTCCGAGCGCTACTACCTCGACTACGCCAAGCCGCAGACGCCTGACTTCGCTTCACGCCACAACCTCCGCCTGTCGCTGAAATACGCCTTCGGCAAAACCATCATCGGACTCTCTGAGTCATACGCCAGTCCGCGTCATTACCCCGTTGGCGATACACCTTATTATAATAGTGTCGATGCCAACGTGACCTACCTGCTGAGTCCGAAGGTCATCATCTATACCTCGCTCAACAACATTCTGGGTCGCACCAACATCTTCCGCTACGAGGCCGACGGCACTGCCGTTACTGCCACCCGCGACCGTTTCTTCTATATCGGCATATTTGTTTCACTTAAAAATAACAAAGCTTATGACATTTCAAATTTTTAAACTCCGTGTTCTCGCCATCGCCCTCGGCCTGATGGCTACCATTAGTGTTAACGCCCAAGAGTCTGTTCCCATGCAGGCGCTGATAGGCCAGTCGCTCAGATCGCTCCAGCAGCCAACACCTGAGAACTTCCTCAACTGCATTGCCCAGCTCAAACGCATCGACGCGATGTTTCCCGACAGCATCCAGCCCAAGTATCAATCGACCCTTCAGAGCCTGAACTTCTCAGTCATGAATCCCCACGCCGAGCAGACAGAAAACCTGCTTGCCGAAGCAGAACAGACCATCACACAGATGGAGAAGATGAAGAATGCTGATCAGAGCGACGTCTGCACCCTTCGCGGCTTCCTCTACATGGTGCGCATCGTCCAGAATCCCGCCCAAAACGGACAGCGCTACTATCTCACCGTGATGCAGAACTATGAGAAAGCCCTCCGTCTGAATCCAGATAATGCCCTCGCCCAGCAACTGCAACAGAAATTCATGGAAGGGATGAAACAGCAGACTAAATAGCGTTTAATCACTCATTGAGGACTTCGAACGGACGTTCACAGGGGAGAATCTAACGAGCGGCCTAATCTCACAACGAGGTTAGGCCGCTTAGTCTGCGAGAAGTAGGCAGGGGAATCTATTCGTCGGCGGGGAAGGTGAAGTTCGCTTTCTGCACCTTAGGACCGTAGATGGTCTTGAAATCGTCGCACATGGAGATGACGTAGTAGCCGGCCTCACGCCATTGCGCACCCAGTTTGAGGGCCTTCTCACGGTTGGCGTGGTCGCGGACATCATCATCGGCAATGAGCATAAAGGCTGCGGTGCGGTACCTGCCGTTACTCAGACAGTAGTTGTGCATGGGACAATCGCCGCTGCTGTTGCCAAACGACAGCACGGGCACCTTACCGATCTCCTGGGAGATCTGAAGCACCTTGTTGGTCTTCAGGTTCTTGATCAGAAGGCTGTCCGTACGGATCAGGTACTCTTCCTTTCCCATGGTGTAGTTGACTCCGGCCTCCTCGCCCTGGCCGCTCGACACAAGCATGACATCCATGCCGATCACCCTGTTGGACGGTATGCCGATGGACTCAACCAAAGCCCTGCAGATAAAGCGGTCGGAACCTGAGACGACATAATAGGTGAAGCCATTATCCTTCAAATACTCGAACACCTCCAGCATAGGACGGTAGAAGCTCTCGCCGTAAGTCATTCCAAAGAATCCGTTAGCCGGTGTTGCGGCATAGGCTTTCACATAGGCATCAAACTCTGCGAGGGTCATTCCTGCGTAAGCCTTGGCAGCTGCACGGGCATGCTTCATGTCGAAATGGCTGGGAAGAGCCGTCCCCTTGCGGACAAAATCCCTGATGTTCTGAGCGGCCTCGCGCACATCCTCAGGGGCCTTGTCACGGTAGTCAGGATCGTCCAGCGCACGGTATTCCAACATGTTGTATTCAAAATAGGTGGGATAGAGCTCGCCGACAAAGGTACCGTCCATGTCGAACGTGGCGATACGGTCTTCCTCGCTGATGAAGTTGGGCGACTGCGGGTCGGTCACGTCCTTGACATAATCCTGCAAGGCCGTCAGCGCCTCGCAATTGTTCCAGGAAGGGAAGTAGTTCTTCTTCTGTTTCACCGGGGTCACTACGGGGTTGTCGTCATCGCCGCCGCATGATGTCATTATGCTTGTACCACATAGGATGGTAAGGATGGCGGCGAACATCCAGAGTCTCGTTTGTTTCATCATCTTCTTTCTTTTAAAACGGTGCAAAGGTAAGCATTTTCCCGATAACTCCAAAGAAAAACGGCCAAAAAAAAGCCCCGCCGAGGCAATCGGCAGGGCTTTCATGTTAAATATTTAAGAAGATTACTTCTTGTTCAGGGCGAGGTCGATAGCAACGGCTACAGATACGGTAGCACCCACCATCGGGTTGTTACCCATACCGAGGAAGCCCATCATCTCAACGTGGGCAGGCACTGAAGAAGAACCTGCGAACTGAGCGTCAGAGTGCATACGGCCCAGGGTATCAGTCATACCGTAAGAAGCGGGACCAGCAGCCATGTTATCGGGGTGCAGGGTACGGCCAGTACCACCACCGGAAGCTACAGAGAAGTAGGGCTTGCCAGCGAGCACGCGCTCCTTCTTATAGGTGCCAGCTACGGGGTGCTGGAAACGAGTCGGGTTGGTAGAGTTACCAGTGATGGAGACATCAACGTTCTCCTTCCACAGGATAGCCACACCCTCACGTACGTCGTCGGCACCATAGCACTTCACCTTCAGACGGTTGGGATTGTTGCCATAAGGAACCTCCTTCACCACAGCGAGGTCGCCAGTGAAGTAGTCGAACTTGGTCTGTACGTATGTGAAACCGTTGATACGGCTGATGATCTGGGCAGCGTCCTTGCCAAGACCGTTCAGGATCACGC
>JAEETC010000287.1 GCA_016286585.1 Prevotella sp.
CTCCGTTGACGGGTATTTTCCTGATAGCTGAACTGACAGGTGGTTATAGTATGTTCATGCCGTTGATGATAGTCAGTGTGTGTGCTTATCTCACGATTATCATTTTCGAACCTCATAGTATTTACGGCTCACGCCTGGCTCAGCAAGGAAAGTTGTTGACGCATCATACAGACCATGCAGTACTGACTCTGATGAATCTTGATTCAGTGATCGAGAAAGATTATCTGAGTGTGACACCTGATATGGAGCTGGGACAGATTGTAAATAAGATCAGCCGAAGCCATACATCGGTACTACCAGTCTTGGATGCTGGTGGCATGTTGCTGGGAGAGATTGATATCGCAAAGATCCGCAATGTACTCTTCCGTATCGAACTCTACCATCATTTCAGTGCCTCACAGCTGATGATTGATCCCAAGGCGCGCCTGAGTGATGCCACACCGATGGCGGATGTGATGCGCGCGTTCGACCGTACGGGCGCCAACTGGTTACCTGTCTTTGATGCGGAGAACCATTTGAAGGGCTATATCTCTCGTCAGCGTATCTATACGATGTACCGTAAGATGGTTGCTGACATGAGTGAAGATTAGAGTTTACGGTTTACAGTTTATAGTTTATAGTTTAAAGTTTAGAGATATGGAGAAGAAGGACTTAAGAATCGTTTTTATGGGAACGCCTGAGTTCGCTGTTGAGACTCTGAAGGCATTGGTAGAGAACGAGTACAACGTGGTGGCAGTGGTGACACAGCCTGACAAACCGGTTGGACGTCATCAAGGTGAGGACCAACCCTCTGAGGTCAAGAAGTATGCTTTGGAACATGACCTGCCGGTACTTCAGCCCGAGAAGATGAAGGATCCGCTCTTCATTGAGAAGTTACGCAGCTACAAGGCCAACCTCCAGGTGGTTGTTGCCTTCAGGATGTTGCCAGAGGTGGTGTGGGATATGCCAGCCTATGGCACATTTAATGTGCATGCTGCCTTGTTACCCCAGTACCGTGGTGCAGCCCCCATCAATTGGGCCGTTATCAATGGTGAGAAACAGACAGGTGTTACAACCTTTTTCCTGGATAAGGACATCGACACAGGTCGCGTGATTCTCCAGAAGCCCTTCGATATTCCCGATACAGCTAATGTGGAGTATGTCTACAATGGTCTGATGCATCTTGGTGCAGAGATCTGTCTGGAGACACTGGAAAAGATCATGGCTGCCGATGGCCATCCTGAAAGCATCCCTCAAGAGGAGCTTGAGGGAAAGTTCAAACAACTCTACGACGCTCCGAAACTTTTCAAGGATATTTGTGAGATCAACTGGAGTCGTCCTTCGAAGCGAATCTATGACTTCATCCGCGGCCTTAGCCCATATCCTGGTGCTTGGACGTCACTGCTCGGACCAGACGGGAAGACTGTCGACCTGAAGATATTCAAGACCACGAAGACTGAGAAGAATGTAGGTATGCGCCCAGGTATGATTGTGGTATACAAGGGAGTTCTATATATCACCACTGGCGATTTCCTGTTGCAGATCGATGAGCTGCAGTTGGCAGGAAAGACCCGTATGAAGGCGCGTGATTTCCTGAATGGCAATAAAAATATTGAGAGATATATAATAAAATAAGGTGTGGCTGCGTTTAATAGGTAAATTACTCATCAAAAAAGTGGTTGCCTATGAAGCATTTTACTCCCAAAGACGTGTCATTAGACTTTAGTGAGACTTACAAGCCGAGAAAGTTGACGCTCGACATCATCCGGCAAGTCGCCTACACCTATCGTAAAAACATCAATCAGGCTACATGTCTGAATTAACAAAAGGATTATGGCATTAGTATCACCTTCACTGCTCGCTGCCGACTTCCTGCATCTCGACCGCGACATCGAAATGATTAACCGCAGTGAGGCCGATTGGCTTCACCTAGACGTTATGGACGGTTCGTTCGTACCAAATATCTCGTTTGGATTCCCTGTATTGGAGGCTGTGGCAAAGGTTTGTAAGAAACCGTTGGACGTACACTATATGATTGAGCGCCCTGAGCGATATATCAAGCAGACGGCCCAGCTTGGTGCTATGATGATGAACGTACACTATGAGGCCTCCGTACATCTGCATCGTACGGTTCAGGAGATTCATAACGCAGGCATGAAAGCTGGTGTTACCCTGAATCCTTCGACCCCAGTCTCTGTGCTTGAGGATATCATCGGCGATGTGGAGATGGTTCTACTGATGAGCGTGAATCCTGGCTTTGGTGGACAGAAGTTCATCGAGAACACGATAGACAAGGTTAAGCGTTTGCGCCGGATGATAGATGAGAAAGGCTGTAAGACACTGATTGAAGTCGATGGTGGCGTACAAGGAGAGACGGCTCCCCGACTGGCGGCAGCGGGTGTCGATGTGCTCGTCAGTGGCAGCTATGTCTTCAACGCTCCTAACCCTGAGCAAGTCATTTGTAACCTTCGTCAGCTATAGGATTATTCCAGATTCAGATTGACGTTATATTGGCGGGTCAACTTTCGCAAGTTGATCAATGCATAACGCATGCGTCCCAATGAGGTGTTGATGCTGACATTCGTCAGTTCGGCTATCTCTTTGAACGACAATTCCTGAAAGAAACGCATATAGACAACATCGCGTTGGGTTTCGGGCAGTGCCTCCATTAGCCGTTTGACGTCCTTTAGTACTTGAGCATTGTTCAGTTCACTTT
>JAEETC010000288.1 GCA_016286585.1 Prevotella sp.
ATCGGATCGGCATCCTCATCGAGTTCGCCTGATACACGACTGACGAGGTGGATGACGTGCGAGTAATACTGCAGATCCTTGTAGAAGTCCACCTTCACCCCATGGCAGTTTCTCGACAGATCGTTGCGTGCCAGATCCACCAGCATCACGTGCTCGGCATTCTCCTTCGGATCCTGACGCAGGTATTCTGCACCCTTGCGGTCAGCCTCTGCATCGCCAGTACGTTTGGTAGTGCCAGCGATAGGATCGATGTAGGCCCTGCGCCCAGCAATCCGACAGTGGGTCTCTGGCGAAGAGCCGAAGATGCGGAAGCCTCCAAAGTCGAAATAGAAAAGATACGGCGAAGGATTGATGCTTCGCAGGGCCCGATAGAGTTTGAAATCGTCGCCCTCGTACTTCTGAATGAATCGGCGTGAGAGAACTATCTGGAACACGTCGCCACGCAGGCAGTGCTTGATGCCACGACGGATGTTTTCCCTGTGCTCGTCGTCAGAGAGCGTGCTCATGACATCTCCCACGGGATGGAAACCGTAGGCCTTCACGTTAGCCTTGTTCATGGCGCGGAAGATGTCTGAGATATCAGAGTCCTCTGAATGCTCAGATTCCCCAGAGAGACTTACGACCTTCAGCGTGTTGTTGAAGTGGTCGAACACGATGACCACCTTATATAATATATAGAGCAGGTCAGGCGCATCGTTCTTCTCCTGTGTCTCGTCCTTCACGTCGATGTCCTCGAAATAGCGCACGGCATTGAAACTCGTGTAGCCGAACAGCCCCATGCTGGCAGCATCGTCGCCCTCCACCTTGATGTAATCAATCAGGGCATGGATGGCCTTGTCAGAGCGGTAGTCCTTGTTGACTTCGTGTTTCATGACACTACCGTCCGGGTAATGGATGGTGGCCACGCCGTGCCCAATGGCGACGCTGGCTATCGGGTTGATGCCAATGAAACTCCTGGAGTTGTCTTTCTCGTGATAGTCGGAGCTCTCCATCAGCGCACTTTGGGGATAGATGTCGCGCAGCCTCATATATACTCCTACAGGCGTATAGAGGTCTGCCAAGATGGTCTTGCTGATTGTATGAAATTTAAAAGTCTCCATATTCCTTGGCTAAGTTTTTGTTGTTAAGGTATGTCTCTACGTCTTTGTCGCCACGACCACTGACAGTAAGCACCACCACATCGTCGGGCTTAAACTGGAGTTTCTTGAGGGCTGCGATGGCGTGGGCACTCTCAATGGCGGGGATGATGCCCTCCATACGAGTCAGTTCATAGCCGCCATAGATAGCCTCGTCGTCGTTGATTGAGAGCACCTCCGTACGACCCTTCTTCGCCATGTTGCAGTGCATGGGCCCTACGCCAGGATAGTCGAGACCAGCAGAAATGGTAAAGGCTTCCTCAATCTGCCCGTCTTCATTCTGCATCACCAGCATCTTCGCACCATGCAGGATTCCTACTGTCCCCTTGTGGATCGTAGCGGCCGTGTGGTCTGTCTCCCATCCGTGGCCTCCAGCCTCTGCCAGCACAATCTTCACGCGTTCGTCGTTCATATAGTGATAGATGGTGCCAGCGGCATTGCTTCCTCCACCAATACAGGCGATGAGGTAGTCAGGATAGTCGCGCCCAATCTTCTCCATTAGCTGACTCTTAATCTCTTCGGAGATGACGCTCTGCATCCGTGCCACAAGGTCGGGATAAGGATGTGGTCCCATGGTAGAGCCTACAAGATAGAAAGTGTCCTTAGGATGACAGCACCAATCGCGGATGGCAGCGCTGCAGGCATCGCTCAGCGTCATGTTACCAGTACGGACTGGATGCACCTCTGCACCCAGCATCTTCATACGCTCCACATTCGTGTGCTGACGCTCCACGTCGGTAGCCCCCATAAACACCTCACAATGCATACCCATCAGCGCACACACCGTTGCTGTGGCAACACCATGCTGCCCTGCTCCCGTCTCGCAGGTGATACGCGTCTTGCCCATCTTCTGTGCCAACAGAATCTGACCAACGGTATTGTTGATCTTGTGGGCACCCGTGTGGTTCAGGTCCTCGCGTTTCAGATAGAGCTGGCAGCCATAGTGTTCACTCATCCTACGTGCAAAATAAAGAGGTGAAGGTCGTCCCACGTAATCCTTCAACAGTGCATGATACTCACGTTTGAACTCCTCCGACTCAATAATCGGCAGATAGGCCTCCTGCAGTTCGTGCACACATCCATAGAGGATTTCAGGCACGTATGCCCCGCCGAACTCTCCATAGAAGCCGTTTTTGTCTACTTGATAATTGCTCATATTATTACTAGTCTAATTGTTGAATGCTATAAAAATTTGAGAGGCCCGTCGCAAGAACGACAAGCCTCTCAGTATCTCTTTATGTATCCTTACAGGTACGCGGCTATCTTCTCACGATCTTTCAAACCTTGAGCTGCGCCACCACCAGAAGAATGCATTTTTTATCATGTCTAATCTCGTTTTATTCACTTTTCGTCGGCAAAAGTACGCAATCTCTTTCATTCTGCCAAATTTTTCCTCGATTTTTTTTTCATTTTAATCATATTTTTCCTATCTTTGCAAAAAATTTAAACTATAAATCTTATGTTAGACAAAGAGAGAGGGCTGTATATTGCCCATTGCGCCAACGGAGCGCTCAGCATTACAGGAAAGATGGCTAACCGTCATGGACTCAT
>JAEETC010000083.1 GCA_016286585.1 Prevotella sp.
CGTAGTATTCCTCGGCAGCCTCGCAGGTCAAGCCCTTGTCGTGCGGGAATACGAGGTAGTTGGCCTTGCCAGGATTCTTCTCGTCGTTGGGCTTGATGAAGTAGTACTCCACGTGGCACTGGGCGCATACCAGCGAGCGCATCTCCTGATGGGTGGCATTCTTCACATCCAGACCACGACGGGCAAAGGCTTCGTAGAGGGCAGGACGGGCAGGACGCAGATCCATCGTGCGGGCATCGTGACAGTCGCTACAGCCAATGGTGTTAACCTCCTCGGCACCCAGCTCGCTCCACTTCTTGGCGTAGAAGTTGGCGGGTTCAAACTGATCCTTACCATTACCCAGTTCGCGCATCATGCGAGGCACATCCGGACCCTTACACGTCCAACACGTAGCGGGCTGCATATCTACGGCGATAGAGTCGGGCGTAATCTGGATGCCAGGATTGCCAGTGCGCAGAATCTTGCGCATATCCTCCAGGGCGTGCTTATGGCCGCGAGGGGTGTTGTAGTGGCGCGAGAAGGCGTAGCCTGCCCACAGCACCACCATCTCAGGACGCTGCTCGAGCACATCCACCTCCTGCGACGAGTTGTACTTCGACTTGAAGGTCGTGTCCTCTGTCATCGCCCACGTCTCGTATTCGCGGGGATAGTCGGCCTTGAACTTCTCATTTTGAGCGATGATTTCATCCTCAAACACAGTTCGCTTGTTGTTGAACACGCTGGCCACCTCGGCCCTGCGCTCCATTAGCGATGAAACGAGCAGTCCCAGCAAGAATACAACTACCATTGTGCCTCCAAACAGAAGCCAACCATGCCATTTCTTTAACGTCTTTGCCATAATATTTCAGTTTTTCAATTTTCAATCTTCAATTTTCAATTCATCATGTTCTGTAGCCAATCAGGTACGGGAGAGGGTGGCAGCGGTGTTACACCTTCGGCATTGGGTGTCGCCATCAGCGAGTTCATGCCGCCATGGGGCACGTTGCGATGGCAGTCCCAGCACACTTTACCGCCCTGGGCCTGCTGCTGCATATAGCCCATACGGCCCGTCTTCACAAACTCTGTGTTCAGCTGTGTGTGACAGCGAATGCAGTTGTCCATCACCACCTGACCTGTCAGTGTCTCGGCCATCGGAGCCTGACGTTCTGAGTGCATCACGAAATATGCCGTGTGCTTCAGTCCGTCCATCGCCTTGAAACCATACTTCAAGGCCAAATTCTGATGGGGCACATGACAATCATTGCAGGTGGCACCATTCGACTGATGGTCGATACGTCCGTGCGAGGAGTGGCTCCACGTGGCATAGTAAGGTGTCATAATGTGGCAGTTGACGCAGGCCGACGGGTCGTCACCTATAAAATAAGTATGCGCCCTGAGCAGATACATAAACAATCCGCCGAGGCCGCATACGACGCCCGCTATCACCAGCAAACCCACTTTTTGCCGATAGGAAAATAGTCCTGTCAGCTTACGAATTGCCACTTTCGTTTTTTCAACAACATTCATTTCCGTAGGTTTTAGTCTGCAAATATAATCATAAATGGGGATAGAAGCCGGTCACAAATGTGACTACGCCATCTAAAAGTTTGTTAAATTAAGAATCCTTAATGGTTTTTCGCTCGATTTGGACTATCTTTGCATCAATTATGGATATAGAGACTCTTGAAGGCATTCGCAAGTGCCCGCTTTTTGAAGGACTTACCGATAACGAGATCATTGATCTGATGCATACCGTTCGTTATCGTGTGATACGTTTATACAAAGGCGACTTCCTTTTTGTTGCCGGCGATGATTGCCTCCATGCAAACATCTTGATAGATGGTGAGGTCGTCGCTTATCTTGATGGCGCCTCCGACCGCCATATCCGTATGTCAACCTTTCATGCAGGCAACATGTTCGCCCCGGCTTTCCTCTTCGCACAAGACCGCAGATACCCCGTAACAGTACAAGCGACGACAAACACGAAGGTGTTGCGAATCCTGTCAGCAGATTTTGAGCGGCTGCTCGAACTTGATTCCCGATTGTCTAAGAATTTCACGGTTATTCTTTCGAATCTGATTGCCGGACTTACCAAGAAGGTGGAAATGCTCCTGTCGAGTGTCCGCGAAAAGGTTGTTTTCTTCCTGAGAGAGGAACAACGCCGTCAGCAGTCCAACACGATTCAGCTTTCCATGTCGCGTCAGGAGTTGGCCGATCATTTCGGCATTCAGAAGTATTCCCTGCAACGTGCCCTCAACGAACTTCAGGAGAGCGGTGCCATTCGCATAGATGGCAAGACGATTGAGATTCTGAAGTTGTAGGTATTAATCATGCTATAAAGGACCCGCATTTCTGCGAGAAACAGGATTCCTGAACCCTTCCCTCCGGATCTGCAATCCGGCGCGGTATTCAGGAATCCTGCTGTTTTCTGCTGCAAAGGTAGCAATATTTTGATAAGTTCCAAATATTTCGAGAATTTTTTTGTTTTTTCTGCTAATATCTCTTCTTATTTATAAAACATATAATTGAGCCTTTTTACTTACTTCTGACCTACCAGAACGAGGAACGCATAAAGGCATATAGTGTTTCTGATCGATTCTTAGAAATGTGGATATGCAAGACCTACTGACCTTCGAATCACACGTCTCCAGATATGGTGTGCAAAAAAATGCGCGACTCATCACGAGCCGCGCCATTCTCCCAAACAATAATCTAACTAACTCTTAACTAACGATGTTTAAACCAATTATGTATGAATCTGGTGCAAAGGTACAGTGTTTTTCCTTTGCCATCGATAAGATATGTTTCAAAGACATACAAAAATCGTTCACTGTAACATATTTGTTAGCAATGAACGATTATTTTCACCATATGCTGTTCAGTTGACGCACTTTGGCTTCATAAGATGCCCCAGAGATGGTCAAGCAATTATAGATGGATTGGGGAAATACGAGATTGGTCATAGACATGGAACCGTTCTCCGTAAAGACCTCTACCGACGACTGGTCAACGAAGATATCGAGCGTAACCGAATTGCCAGATACATTGAGGGGAGCCTGTATCGACGGGATGGAGAAAGTTCCGTTGAAACTGGTCTGACCTGTGGCAGAAGTACGGTGGGCCGTTACCGTGCGATCGGAAGCGCTGACATCAAGCACATACTTCTCATCGGAGCCATTACTCAGCGTGATGGTAGATTTCTGATCGAGCTGGAGTATAATGCGAAGCTGATAAGCATCTTTGACATCAAGACTTGTACCTGCTGTCTGCCAACTCTCTGCTATCTTGTCGATTTCACTAACAACGGTATTGGCCAATAATGGTTTGCCATCATAGTCGATAAGTTTCAGTTCTCGAGGCAGGGTCATTGCCGAGCGCCAGGGTGTGCAGGGCACGGCTCCAGCGTAGCTCCAGTTGTTCATCCAGCCGATCATGATCTTACGGTCGCCCGTGTTGCTCCAGGTCACGCCGGCATAGTTGTCCATGCCATAGTCAAGCCAAAGGGGATAATCGAGGGCATCTGCCTTGA
This sequence comes from Prevotella sp., assembly GCA_016286585.1. GTDB lineage: Bacteria > Bacteroidota > Bacteroidia > Bacteroidales > Bacteroidaceae > Prevotella. The sequence goes on from JAEETC010000083.1 coordinate 3,509, forward strand.
ACTCCTTTCCGTCGAAGTCGCCGACAAAGTACATCATGCCTGAACCCAGGATAGGACCGCCAGGATTAACGCTGACCAGCAATACCCACTTGTTGCCCATTTGGATCAAGTCTGGGCACTCCCACTGGAAGTTGGGACGGCCAGGCAGATCGACGACAAACGTGCTTAAGTGGTTCCAACTTGTCAAGTTAGTGGAGCCATAGAACTCTACGCCTCTCGCCCATCCTTTGGCCAGAGCCATCACCCACTGCTTGGAGTCGGCATGCCAGAATACTTTCGGATCGCGTAGGTTGTCGTCGTTGTTCTTGATGACAGGATTGCCTGTATAGCGTGTGAAAGTCTTTCCACCGTCGGTAGAGTAGGCAATGCTTTGCTGCTGTTTGCCTGCCACATCGCCTGTTTCGCCTGCCGAGGTGTAGAGGGCCACCATTGCGTTGGCACCGAAGCCAGCCGTGTTATCCTTATCAATGACAGCAGAGCCGCTGAAGATAGCGCCCAGTTCGTCGCGTGTCATCGCTACGGCCTGCTCCTTCCAATGCATCAGGTCGGTAGAAGTGGCGTGTCCCCACGACATGTTTCCCCAGTCGTTTCCCTGTGGGTTGTACTGGTAGAAAAGATGGTACGTTCCGTCGGCAAATACCATACCGTTAGGATCGTTCATCCAGTTTTTGGCAGGAGTGAAATGGATCTGCGGACGGTACTGCTCGTTGTAACTGTCGGGCGTAGGTGTCGGAGGTGTGGGATCTGGTGTTGGCGTCGGTGTCGGCGTCGGGGTTGGTGTAGGTGTTGGCTCAGAGTCATCCCCTCCACAACCCCAAATGGTAACCGCTACCAGAGCGGTTACCATCATGAAGGATATTTTCTTGATTATTCGCATAGTTTGCTGTAAACCGTAAACTGTAAACTGTAAACCGTAAACTAATTATCTGGTCTTCAGATATTCCAGAGAGTTCTTGGCCAGCGTGAGCACATTGTCCTGATAGATATTGTTCTTCGGGTGTGCGCTCTTGTCAGGCGTTCCGTCACGATTCTTCATAGAGAACTCGCAACCGCCGTTACCAATGCAGAGGAGGGTTCCCTGGAACTCGGTCTTGCCCTGCTGAGCCTCCCAGACATTCATCTGGCTGACCCACCATATCTGGCTGTCCCATGTTCCGAGCGGATAGACTCCGTAGGTCTGGGTGCATTGTGCGTAGCAGGTTTCCTCGGTATTGCCAATGCCGGTCCAGAGGCTGGGCAGGTTGAAATACAGGCAGTTGTGGTCTTCCGTCCAACCTGGGCCCTTGAAGGCGATGAGTTTCGTGTCAGGAGTTGTCTCTACCTCGAGTCCCTTGTAGATGGGATGTGTTGAGTGATCCTTCTTGAACTTGTGGTCGGGGTTGAGCTCGACGGCCATTCTCCAGGTATCCTCGTTGATACCGCCCACACCGAAGCCGAAGGCATGGTCGTTGCTCTTCATTTCATCGAGGTTGATGCGGCCCAGGTGTCCGGCATAGACGGTAGCGTGGCTCCAGAGCAGCATAGAACCGCCATTCTTGTACCACTCGCGGATGATAGGTGTGGCAGCCTCTACGTTGGCGGGGATGTTCCATACGTCACTCTCAGAGACACCCTCAAGGTCACGCAACCAGAAGAGCACACGGTATGGGTCGACATCGGCTGCACTCTTGATGTTGTTGAAGCTCACGAACTGAGCTGTAGGATAGGTCTCGTGTAGCCAGAGCCAAGCCGAAGCTTCGTCGTCATCGCCAAGCTCAATCAGTTCCTCGGGAGTAGCATAGATGCTCAGGAATCCAATGGCGGTCTTACCGATTCGGAGTGATGACTTTGTTGAGAGCGATGTACCCTTGTCGTTCTTGGCAACGAGGGTCACCTCCCATGTTTCGCCAGTCTCCACATCACTGATGGTATAGCTTGTGGCAGAACCAGAGAGCGTTTCGTTGATTGTACGTGAGCCGTTAGTGGCTGTCAGCAGGATGCTCGAAGCGTCGACAGCCTTATTCCATACGACCAGTGCATCGTAACCACCCGTCTTGTCCACCTGGCTCATCTGAACACCGCTGATGCTGGTAGCACCCTCGCGAGTGTAAGACTTGATAACGCCAGAAGACAGATTGGCACCATCACTAACTTTGAACACGTACTCGAAAGGCACGTTTGTGGGTACATTCTTGTGGGTGAAACTGTTGCCGCTCACGGTCTCGGTACCGGAAATGGTACCGTTGCGGTAAATGATAATACGCATATCTCCGTTTTGAGCCGGCCACGTCCAGATATAGTCGTCGCCAGAGAGCTGGCCTGTAATCTGTGATGCATCGGGAGCAGTGAGCTTCATAGCCTCGCGGTCGATGTCCTTGTCCTGACAAGCGGTCAGGACTAAGGCGAACATCGCAAATATAATATATGATATCTTTTTCATAACTCTTAATTATCAATTATCAATTGTCAATTATCAATTTAATTATATCCCTTGTTCTGGGTATAGAGACCAGGTACATAGTAGAGCTGGATGTAAGGCAGCGGGAAGTACTCGTTCTTGCCTGGTGTGAAATGGGCATCCTTGTAGTACTGTGCATAGGTCTGTCCATTGTAGACCACATCCTTTTCTGTCTCGAAGAAGGCATTCAGTGTCTGAGAGGCGATACCCCAGCGGCGCAGGTCGAAGAAGCGGCTACTCTCCATAGCCATCTCCAAGCGGCGCTCCCACTGCAGGCACTTGCGGGCTGTATCCTTATCCTTGAAATAGGAATCGGGATAGAGGGCGATCTCGCACTGGTTTGCTGCATATCTGATGTGCTTCTCTACAGAGTTCTTGGCACGCTGACGGATAGCGTTGATGATATCTTGAGCTTCACTGAGCTGTCCAAGCTCTATGAGGGCCTCTGCACGCATCAGCATCACGTCGGTAAAGCGCAGCACGTAGTCGTTCATGGGGAAAGCCTGCCAGGGATAGTCGTAAGCCTCACCCTTGCTGCGCTGTGGCACCTCCTTCAGAGATGTATAGTAGCCATAGGTGTTGGGCGTACGGGAGTTGTCGGTTGTCATGGTGTAGTTTTCCTCATATTTGTAGGGGAAGGTAGGCATACCTACGGTGTGGAAGAGACGTGGATCCCACTTCTGGGCGTCGGGTGCACCGTTGACAGGAAAGTCGATCTCCTTGTTGTAGTCGTCAAACATGGGCAGTCCGTCCTTGGTCTTGAAGGCGTTCACGAGGTTCTGTGTGGGCTTGTGGAAGTCCCATCCGCACGACCAGATACCCCAGCAGCCGTTCAGCATGTTACTCCAGTTGGCACGGCCGAAACGGGTGTTGTCGTCCTCATAGTTAGAGTGCTGTACAGCAAAGATGCTCTCCTTGGAGTTCTTGTACTCAGGCAGGAAGATGTCGCCAAAGTCCTCGAGATAGCCATACTGGGATTTCTGTACTTCTGCAGTGTACTTTGCAACCTCCTGCATATATTGGTTGTTGATATGGCTGACACCCGTGTTAGCCTCGTAACCGTCGCCCCAAGCCATCGTCAGATAGCATTTTGCCAGATAAGCAGCAGCGGCAATCTTGTTGGCACGTCCGCCATCTTCCTGTGTAGTAGGCAGCACATCGTAGGCAGCCTTGAAGTCGGCCACGATCTTCTGCATGAGTTCTTCGTGAGTGAACTCATCGTTACGTGTCTGCTCCTCAGAGTGTACAGAGTAAACTTGCTCGTCGATCCAGGGCACCTGATTCCACATCTGCACCAGCTTGAAATAGAAGTGTGCTCTGAGGAATCGGACCTCACCCTCGCGGATGGCCTTTTTCTGAGCATCCATCGTTGCGTCGTTGGCCAGTGACACTAAAGCGCGGTTGCAACGGCTGATAGAGCAATAGAAATGATACCAGAGTTCGTCCATGTGGTCGGGAGTGGAGGCAGTCAGTGATGACCAAACCTCTACCGGGTGGTAGTTGGTGTCAGTGGTTCCTGAACCGCCCTTCATGGCATCGTCGGAAGATACGTCTCCGTAAGGCCAGAGGTTAAACGGATAGGTGTACCAGTCGTCACCCAATTTAGCATAGGCTGCAGTCACCATCTCTTCAGGCTGACTCATGGCCAGATCCTCATTGATGACGCCCTTGGGCGTAACGTCTATGAAATCGTTGCAAGAAGTCAGCGTACCGCAAACGATCAGACCTGCGCAAATTGCTATATATATTGCTTTCATAATCTTTTCTTATTTAATAAATTCCTAAAATCCTTGAATCCTTATCAAATTCCTTAGAACGAAGTTTGAATGCCAAATGAGAACGAAGTGCTGTTAGGATACATCCAACGAGGGTTCTCAGGATCTGAGCAAGTCAGTGAGCTGCTCTTCACGGTGAGCAGGTTGTGACCAGAGATGTAGACACGGGCACTGGTCATGTTTAACTTGCTGAGGAAACTCTTCGGCAGGTTATAACCAATCTGCACTTGGCGGAGTTTAGCATAAGAGCCGTTCTCTACGAAGTAGGTAGAGGTGCGATTTTCGTTACCGGTGTTGTTCGTGGTCAGAGCGGGAATGCTACTGCCTGTGTTGGCTGTGGTCCAAGCACCGAGCATGCGGTTACCCTTGTTCGAACCAGCATCGGTGATGCTATAGAAGTCGGTCTGGAACTTCTGGTCGTTGTAAACATCCTGACCGGCAACGCCCTGCCAGAACATGTTGAAGTCGAAGTCTTTATAGCTCAGGTCGACATTCAGGCCCCAAGAGAAGTTGGGTACAGGCGAGAATATCCAGGTCTGGTCCTGCTCGTTGATAATGCCGTTACCATCGAGATCAGCGTACTTCAGACCACCTACTCGGGCATTCTCCTGACCGCAGGCCAAAACCTCTTCACGATTCTGGAACAGTCCGTCGACGACGTAACCCACGATTGAACCGTAAGGACGGCCGCTCTCTACGAGATTCTCCTTAGCGGTGTGGACATACGAACCTGTCGTTGTCTCAGGCAGGTAGGTCACCTTAGAACGGTAGAAGTCGATATTGCCGTTGATGTTGTAATGCAAACCATACTCAGTGGTATGACGGTAACCGAGAGCAAGTTCCATACCCCAGTTCTGGAGGCTAGGACCGTTGAGCCATGAGGCACCACCTTCACCCATCGAACCGAGATAGGCTGGATTGATGAGCATGTCCTTTACCTTTTTAATATAAGCATCGAAGGTACCGTAGATGGAACTACCGAGGAAACGGAAGTCGAGACCGATGTTCCACTGCTCAGTTGTCTCCCATTTCAGGTCATTGTTCTGAGCCTGTGTGGCACGGAAGCCGGAGGGGAATGTACCGCTGTTCTGTAATTTCAGGTCATAGGCGGTCGACTCATTGCGCTCACCACCATAGGTGGCAGCATAGAGTCCGTAGCGGGCGTAGTTGGAGATAGCCTGATTACCGGTCTGTCCCCAAGAGGCACGTACCTTAATATCGTCGATCCAAGGCTGCTTCAGGTGCTGAGAGATACGATAACCGATCGTAGCAGCGGGGAAGTTACCATAGCGGTTGTTCTCACCGAAGCGGCTGGAACCGTCATGACGAATGGTGAACGAAGCGAGCACCAGATCCTTGAAATTATAGTCTACCTTGCCGAAGAATGATACGAGGTTGTAGCCCTCTTGGATACCTCCGGCGCGCTGGGTGCCGGTAGCAGCATCGGGGAACATATAGTCGTAGTTCTCAAGGGCGAACATCTGGGCATAGGCGTTGTTGCGATCTTCCACGTCTCTGTGCAGTTCGATACCGCCTAAGAGGATGAATGAGTGGTCTACACCGATGTTGAAACTATAGTTGGCTGTATTTGACCAGGTCCACTTCACAGACGTCTTGGCACCCATATTGGCTGATGGGGTATCGTTGTTCACCACGTCAGAGTGGTAGGTGTAAGTTACGCTGTGGATATTCTCCGACCACAGGTCGAGACCGAAGTTAGAGCGGAGCAGCAAGCCCTTGATAGGCTCGATGTTAATAAAGGCGTTACCGAATATACGCCACATCTTCAGGCGATTGTCGCGGTTGTGATAGAGTTCACGCATTGGGTTCTGGCGGTCGCTCATGCCACCCACAGGACCAGAGAAGGTCACGCCATCCTCTTCATATACAGGCAGTGTCGGGGCCATCTTCAGAGCATTCTCCAGCGGCTGGCAGTCCACCTGGTTAGAGTAGGTGATAGTGGCATTCTCGCCGATAGTCACCATCTTGTTCACCTTGAAACTGGTGTTGATACGGCCAGAGAAACTCTCGAAGTCGGTATATTTCAGGATACCGGCATTCTTCTTATAACCAAATGAGAAGAGGGCGGAAGACTTGTCGGTAGCGTTAGAGATCGAGAGGTCGTAACTCTGTGAGAAACCAGTACGGGAGATCTCTTTAAGCCAGTCGGTGTCGCTGAAACGCATAGTCTTCTTCAGGTTGACATAGCCGTCATAGAGACCGTTGACAGTAAACTGGCGCATCTGGCCTGTTGCAGGATCGTATGCACTGATAGGCGTACCCGAAGCGGCATTCAGTGTCAGACCATAGTTGTTGGCATACTGTTCGGGATCCAGGCCGTCGTTCATGGCTGCCTGAGCCATGGCTGTGGCATACTCCGATGTGTTGGCCAGATCCATCATCGTCTGCTTGTTGTAGAACTGGGCAGTCAGGTTGGCAGAGAAGTCCACCTTCACCTTGTCGCCCTTCTTACCGCTACGGGTGGTGATGATGATCACACCGTTGGCAGCGCGCGATCCGTAGATAGAGGCCGAGGCAGCGTCCTTCAACACCTGCATCGACTCGATATCGTTCATGTTCAGAGTGTTCAGGTTAGTCGTTGTAGGCACACCGTCGATGACGAAGAGGGGATCCTGAGATGAGTTGAAAGAGCCGATACCACGAATACGAACGGTACCTGCACCTACAGGCGAACCATTACTGGTAATCGTCATACCTGGCACCTTACCCTGCAGGGCACGCATCGGGTCTGTGTCAGAAGAGGTCTTCAGTTCTTTGGTCTCCACCACAGAGACAGAACCAGTCAGGTCGGCCTTACGCTGAGTAGAGTAACCAGTGACCACCACCTCTGCCAATTCCTTGGCGTTGTCGGTCATAGTCACCTGCATGCCGTCCTTGGCGGGCAGTTCCTGTGTGTTGTAGCCGATGTAGGAGAAGACCAGCGTCTTTCCTGCCTCAACTTTCAACTTGAAGTTACCGTCGAAGTCGGTGATTGTACCGTTCGAGGTTCCCTTCTCCATCACCGTGGCACCGATAACCGTCTCGCCTGAGGCGTCTACCACCGTTCCACTGATTTCTGTCTGCGCGTACATTATAGTACTCGTCAGAATGAGTGCAAGACTCAGAACCAATTTCTTTAGTTGTTCCATTGTTGACAGTTTAATATTAAATTAGTAATGTTTGAATAAAAACTGCCGCAAAGGTCGTTATTATTTTAGTAAAGAGCGTAAAAATATCGTTCATCACGTGCAAAATTTGTTTCAATGTAACATTTTTGCTACGAAATGAACGATATTTGCAAACTTAAAGATCTGAAGGGCTGACGCCGAATTCGTCCTTAAAGCATTTTGTGAAATATGAGGGGGCGGTAAAGCCAACCTCATAAGCAATCTCCGAAACGTTCTTGTCGGTGGACTGAAGTAGTTCACGGCCTTTCTGCAGACGGGCAGAGCGCAGCAATTCCACTGGCGACTGTCCTGTGAGGGCTTTCATCTTTCTATATAATTGTACACGTGAGAGCCCCAGTTCTGCACCAATAGTCTCGACACTGAGGTCGCTGTCGGATAAGTTCTTTTCAATGTAATCGTGGAACTTAAGAAGGAAAGCGTCTTCTTTTATGATTGTCTGAGGTGTATTGCTCGCTTTCTCATAATCTTTATTGTGCTCCTGGACAAACAGAGTCTTCAGTACAAAACGGCTCTTCAGGAGATTACCGATACGGGCGAGCAGTAAATCGGCAGAGAAGGGTTTGGTGATATAAGCATCGGCTCCGCTCTCATAGCCTTCTATCTGATGCTGACTAAGGGCACGAGCCGTAAGCAGGATGACCGGAATGTGGCTGGTGGCTGTACCACTTTTGATACGCTGGCAGAACTCCAGACCATTCATCACAGGCATCATCACATCGGAAACAATCAGATCTGGCACAATTTCGTTCGCGATAGCAAGTCCTTGCTGACCATTGGCAGCTTCATTGACTTGGTATTTGTCTTGAAGGATGGTACGGAGATAGGCACGTATATCGGCATTGTCGTCAACAATCAGCACCGTTGACAGACTATCAGTGAGGGATTGCTCAGCCTCGGTAGTTTTTGTTGTAGACTCTATTAAAGCCGATTCTTGATGGCTTGCATTTAGGTCATCGATACTGCCAGTAGCCTGCACGGTTAGCATCTTGTTGATAAGTTGTGTCAGTTGGTGGGTATTGCGCTGGATGATGGCAAAGAGTCCTGATGCCTCGGCTCCTGCCTGCTGAAGATCCTTGGTCTCTGCCAACTGTGACAATGGTCCCTCAATGAGTGTCAAGGGGGTTCGAAGTTCATGACTTACCTGAGTATAAAAGTCCAACTGCTCACGCTCCATCTTGTTACGTTCCTCAGCAATACGGGCTTTCTGGAGATGGTAACGATAGGTAATAATCATTAATACTAACAATAGGAAGATAAATGCAATGGCCAGTACCAGCACTATCTGCTGATTGTCAAGTTGTTTTAAATAGGCATCTGAACGCTCATGTAATTGGTTGAGATTGTTTCCTTGACGCACCATTTCCTCATTCTGCATCAACAATACGTTGGCATTGTCTTTTGTTACAAGGGCTGCCATCAAAGGATTATCCTTCTGATACGGCTTCCCTTCAAGGATATTCATGGCCAGTTGTAATACTTCATCGCCATGGGTCGGATAGATGTATGACGCATCGAGGAGGGAATCTCTCACACAATCAATGCCGTTTCCTTCGCCAGGCAAACCGTCAATGCCACAGTATTTGGTGTCAGGCTGTGACAATGCTTTCGAAGCACCAACGGCCATACGGTCGTTCTGACCAAATACGAAGTCAATGTTATTCAGGTCACCCTGATAGTCCTTGATGGCTTTGACAGCACTCTCTTCTGTCCAGTCGCCTTGAAGAGAAGCAACCAAAGTGATGTTAGGATAGGCTTTCAGCGCATTCTCAAAACCGTTGTGGCGTTCAATGGCTGGAGATGAGCCTTTCAAACCCATAATCTCCAGCACTCGCCCCGTACCTTTCAACTGAGTTGCGATATATTCACCCATCAACCTTCCCATCTCGAAATTATCTGCTCCGATATAGGCTGTAAATTTCTGTGAATTGGTTTTACGGTCGAATACAATCACAGGGATTCCTTTGTCAAATACTTCATCAATAGCTGGAGAGACGGTAGCCACCTGGTTAGGCGCAACTATTAACAAGTCGATGCCATCTCTGACAAACTGATGAATCTGTTCTATCTGTTTCTCATCACTATCGTCGGCAGAAGCAAAACGGAGTTCCACGTCATCATGGAAATAGGTTCCAATCTTCAACTCGTTGTTTAGCTTGTCACGCCAGATATCCTCTGAACATTGTGACACGCCAATGACATATTTAGGGCGTTGGCTGGTACAGGCATTTAGCAGAAGTACTAGTCCAAGAAGTAGTGTAGTTCTTAGGTTTGGTCTCATCATCATATTGATTTGAGTGCAAAGATAAGAAAAAGATTTGAATTATCGTTCATTGATAGTAAAAATGTTACAATGAACGATTTTTTTTAGTAATTGAAACAATTATTATCGTCATAATAAGTCTTTTGCCGTATCTTTGCAAAAAATTTCAAAAACAGTAAACAATAAATGA
>JAEETC010000289.1 GCA_016286585.1 Prevotella sp.
CAGTCCAAGCGTGGGCGACGGACAGAGATTTTTGGATTCAGCGATACCTGAGCGTATCATATCCGTTGAAGCATGTAAAGGTCAATTCGCCGTTTGGTACTCGCCGTGACCCGTTTACTGGAGCCAAAGCCTCACACAACGGTCTCGACCTGAAAGCATATTATGAAGAGGTATATGCCATGTTCGATGGCAAGGTGAAGAAGGTTGGTGCTGACCCTCGCTCTGGCAACTATGTAGTGCTGCAGCATGGGGAATACACCATCAGCTACTGCCACCTGTCGAAGGTCAGGGTCAGTGAGAGCGACGATTTGATTGCCGGTGACGTGGTGGCCATCAGCGGGAATACCGGGCGTTCCACTGGAAGTCATCTACATATCACTTGCCGCTATAAGGGCGCACTGACAGACCCCTATACATTATTATTATATATAGGGGACGTGAGGGCAGAAGCCTGTACGGCATTGTTAGGCGAGGGTGTTACTGCCGACATTGACAGTATCAGCCAACACCAGCGGATGGATCGTAAGACGTTTCTCTCGCACTATGCACCTGCTGCCATGGAACAACAGCGACAGTACGGCATCCCTGCCTCAGTGACGCTGGCACAGATGGCCTTTGAGAGTGATTGGGGCCGTTCAGACCTGGCTCGCAAGGGTAATAACTTCTTTGGCATCAAGTGCAGTCCGCAATGGTTGGCCGAGGGCAGACCCTATAGTCTGCACAATGATGACAAGCCGGATGAGAAGTTCTGCAACTATGCTACCGTCGAGGAGAGCATCGACCATCATTCCCGACTGTTGATGTCCGACCGCTACAAACGCTGCCATAGCTATCCCTCTACCGATTATCACCACTGGCTTTTGGCCCTGAAGGCCGCAGGCTACGCCACTGCCAGGGATTATGTCCAGCTCTGTGAACAGATTATCCGCAAATACCAGCTCTTTCGTTATGACCGACTCGTACAACCGTGAGTGCTATGAGCTGAACCCTTGCTGACGGCGGTACTCGTCATAGAGCATCGCCTCGTATTCGCGCTTCCTACGGTCTTCCTCTGCCCGTCTGCGACGTTCGCGCTCACGTTTCTTTTTGCGCTCACGATCTTGTTTACGTTCTTCCTCTTCGCGGGCTTTCTTCTCAGCCTCCTTGCGTCGCTTCTCTTCACGGGTCTTACGCTCCAGTGCCTCGCGTTCCTGCATTTGTTTCTTGGTCAACTCATTCTCACGCTTACGGCGGGCTTTTTCCTCTTTCACTTGGCGCTTAGTCTCTTCTTTCCGTTCCTTATCAACATGAGAGGTATCCTTCTTCGGGGGCTTCTCTGATGGTTTGCGCAGCTTAGGCACCTTGTCTTTAGGCTGCTTGGTACGGGGAACTTCCTTTCTTTTCTCCCTGGGCACTATCACCAACCCAATGAAGAGGATAGCCCATAAGATAATAAAGGCGGTAAAGGACAGTATTTTATCTATCATATATTTTTTCTTTATTAAAGATGAAATACTTTGGTGCATCAATAGCCACCCTCGGTACATATCTTGTCATAGAGGGTTTTCGTATCTTCTCCGGCTCCCATCAGAGGCAGGACGACCTTTGCAGCCTGATAGAGTTGTAGCCATTGCTCAGGTGTCGTGTCAGCCCACTTTGCATCTTTGGCCCGGTCTCTGCTGTAGGCGTAGATGGCAGAGGACAAGGAGAAGTTCTTGGCCAGTGCTCTTTCCTGTATCTTGGGTTTGAAGTAAGTCCAATAGTCGTTGTACCTGTTGATGGGATCTACCTGACTGGCGTGGGTGTATCTCAAATAGCCCTTTATCCATTTGATACGGTCGCTCTTATTCCGATGCTCCATTGCATCAGCAATCATCTCTGCCCCTTTCTGGTGTATCAGACTGAAGCAGACACAATAGGGCTGCAGGTCGGGTGGGGAATAGGTCATGTAGTAGATGGTGTCGCTATCCTCGAACTTCCTGATAGTGCAGGCGTATGTCTCAAAGCCATGAGGCGTTCTCTTAATCCATTTGACCTTATAGCCTTTCTTGGGGAATGGGTTATCTGTCTTCTGGGCTGTCGATGGCATTGCCACCATCAGCATCAGTAAAAGCATGAGTTTCTTCATCTTCATCATCGTATAAATGGGTGCAAAGTTAACAATATCCTCGCATCTGTCAGCATTTTAACACTTTTATTTCCTAACGAATTGTGACGCTTACCGTTTGCACATCCGTAATGGCTACATGGTCAATGTCAGACCCATCCCATGTGATGGCCTTGACTGGTTTCAGTGTCTTGATGCCGTTCTCCTGGTCATATACGAACATGACTTCATAGGCAAGCGTGTCTGTTATCTCAAAGTAGATACACCATCCCTCGAAGTCCAGCGTGTCTGGTTCAATGATGTCGGTAGCCTCGTTTCTTTTTGATTTACTGAGAGCATCCAGCGTATCATTGATGACGGCTGTCTTTCTAATGACTGTACCATCGGACTTGAATTTGCAAATAATCGTTTTCATATACCTAATTCCTTCTTGGTTATTACTAATGTTTCTCCGCTGTCGTTGTATAGCGCAAAGGCACTTTTGAAGAGTTTCTTGCATCGACGTGGTATGTTGGCCCATGTGTGATGCGCCTCATTCCATTGGATGCA
>JAEETC010000084.1 GCA_016286585.1 Prevotella sp.
GTCTGCACGGTGTGGGTGTGAGCTGTGTGAACGCTCTGTCTACGCACATGCTGTCGCAGGTGTACCGTAATGGTCATGTCTACCAGCAGGAGTATGAGAAGGGAAAGCCCCTCTACGACGTGAAGATCGTGGGCGATACCGACAAGACAGGTACCCGCCAGCAGTTCTGGCCCGACGGCACCATCTTCACCACCACCGAATATAAGTACGACATCATCGCCCGTCGTATGCGTGAGTTGGCCTATCTGAACGCCGGCATCACCATTACGCTCTCCGACCTGCGCCCTGATGAGGAGGGTAAAGTGCGTGAGCCCGAGGTGTTCCATGCCAAGGACGGACTGAAGGAGTTCGTGCGCTATGTGGATCGTCATCGTACGCATCTTGTCGACGATGTCATCTACCTGAAGACCGAGAAGCAGGGTATCCCCATCGAGGTGGCCGTGATGTACAACACCGACTACTCGGAGAATATCCACTCCTATGTGAACAACATCAATACGATTGAGGGTGGTACACACCTGGCTGGTTTCCGTGCAGCCCTCACCCGTACTTTGAAGAAATACGCCGACAACGACCCGCAGATCTCTAAGCAGATCGAGAAGGCGAAGATCGAGATTGCTCCCGAAGACTTCCGCGAAGGCCTTACAGCAGTGATTAGCATTAAGGTGGCTGAGCCGCAGTTCGAGGGACAGACCAAGACCAAACTCGGCAACTCGGAGGTCGCTGGAGCCGTGCAGCAGGCTGTGGGTGAGGCACTGGCCAACTATCTGGAGGAACACCCGAAGGAGGCCAAGATGATCTGCGACAAGGTGGTTCTCGCAGCTACCGCCCGTATCGCTGCCCGCAAGGCCCGTGAGAGCGTGCAGCGCAAGAGTCCCATGACGGGAGGCGGTCTGCCTGGCAAACTCGCCGACTGTTCTAAGAAGGATCCCAAGGAGTGTGAGATCTTCCTCGTCGAGGGTGACTCCGCCGGCGGCTCTGCCAAGCAGGGGCGTCACCGTGAGTTCCAGGCCATTCTGCCGCTGCGCGGTAAGATCCTGAACGTGGAGAAGGTACAGTGGCACCGCGTGTTCGAGTCTGAGTCTGTCATGAACATCATCCAGTCGATAGGCGTGCGCTTTGGCGTCGAGGGCGAGGGTGACCGTGAGGCCAACATCGACAAGCTGCGCTACGACAAGATCATCATCATGACCGATGCCGACGTCGATGGCTCGCACATCGACACGCTGATCATGACGCTCTTCTACCGCTTCATGCCGCAGGTGATCCAGGGCGGTCACCTCTATATCGCCACACCGCCGCTCTACAAGTGCACCTATAAGAAGACCTCCGAATACTGCTATACCGACCAGCAGCGTCAGGCCTTCATCGACAAGTATGTGGCAGGCGACGAGAATGCCTCCGGCTTCCACACCCAGCGCTACAAAGGTCTGGGTGAGATGAACCCCGAGCAGCTGTGGGAGACCACCATGAATCCCGAGAACCGCCTGCTGAAGCAGGTGACCATCGAGAATGCTGCCGAGGCCGACGAGATCTTCTCTATGCTGATGGGTGACGATGTGGAGCCGCGCCGTGAGTTCATCGAGAAGAACGCAACCTACGCTAACATCGACGCATAAATGATAAGTCCCGCCAATTGGCGGGGCTTTTAGTTTATCCTAATGTGATATTCTCTACCTCAATCTCTTCGCGAAGGAAGGTCTGTGCCGATTCCTTGAACTTCTCAGGATTCTCCGTCGTGAGATAATGGACGGACGCGTCCTTGGCGCACTTCCGCTCTATTTGTGGGTGTCGCTCCAGGTAAGCCTTCAGGCTACTGGCCACGTAATCGCCCTGAGAGATGACGCTGACGCCTGCAGGTAGGTATTTCCGTATCTTCGGCATGAGCAGCGGGTAGTGCGTGCAGCCCAGGATGATGGCATCGATCTTCGGGTCCAAGGCCATGATCTGGTCGATGCGCTTCTTCACGAAATAGTCGGCGCCAGGCGAGTCTGCCTCGTTATACTCCACCAGCGGCACCCAGAACGGACAGGCCACGCCCGTCACCAGAATGTCAGGGTGAAGCTTCTGGATCTCCAGGTTGTAGCTCTCGCTCTTGATAGTGCCCTCTGTGGCGAGAATGCCCACATGGCGCGTTTCCGTCAGCGAGCCGATCACCTCAGCCGTGGGGCGGATGATGCCCAGCACACGGCGCTCAGGATCCCATCCCGGCAGGTCGTGCTGCTGGATGGTACGCAGGGCCTTCGCCGAGGCGGTGTTACAGCCGAGAATCACCAGGTGGCAACCCATCTCGAAGAGCCGCAGCACAGCCTGTCGCGTGAACTCATAGACCACATCGAAGCTTCGCGGGCCGTAAGGCGCACGGGCATTGTCGCCCAGATAGAGATAGTCGTACTGGGGAAGCTGCTGGCGGATGGCATGCAGGATGGTCAGTCCGCCGTAGCCGCTGTCAAACACACCGATGGGACCTGGACTACTTGAGAGCATCCTTTACTAGTTGGTTGATGTCTTCGCCCTGTGCGGGATTGAGGAAGGGCAGCGCCTTCGTATCTGTATCGTAGATGAAGGCATAGCCTCGTTCGACGCCGATCTTACCCAGCAGTTCGATCAGACGGATGCGCAGCGGCGCCATCGCCTGTCGCTCGGCATCCTCCAGCTCCTTACGGCTGTTCTCCTTGAACTTGATGTTCTTCTCCATCAGCTCCTGCAGCTCCGTCTGTCGCTTTTGGAGGATCGTACGCGGGAAGTCGCGCTGCCCTTCGAGGAAGTCCTCGTATTTGCGGTTAAACTCATCCTCCACGCGCAGCGTCTCAGCCTGATACTGTTCTCTGAGTTGTGCGAGCGTCTGCTGCACTTGGGCATATTCAGTCATTGACTTCAGGGCCGTCTCATAGCTGAGGAAGCCGAAGCGGAACACCTGCGTGCTGTCCGTCTGTGCCGAAGCCGTCAGGGCAGCCACCATGAAAAACAAAAATAAGACTCTTTTCATAACGGTACGCTTTTGGGTACAAAATTAGGTATAATTTCTCATATAACACCATGATTTGGGAATTTTTAGGAAAATCATCGCCTCTTTCTCCCTTTTTAAGAGGTCCCACACATTATTATATATATAATAAGACAAGGTCGTCAGGTCGTAAGCCTCCGTTTTCCCCAAAAATATTCTTAGTATATTTGCAAGATTGCAGATTATTCCTTATCTTTGCACTTAATAAGACCTAAAAGTATGCCGGTAGATAGAAAAGTAACTCTACGATATCAAGTCTTGAACAAATGTTTTCCTCTACAAGGAATACACCATCGTTGTCAAATCATCAGTCGTAACTGATGAAATTACAAAAATTAATAAAAGTGTAAATTCGGCAGTCGTAACTGCCGATTTCGATATAACAAAGGTCCCTCTGTAACATTTGTTGCCGGCATCCTTCAAGCTGGCTCTAAATATGTAAACCACATCGTTGATGATAAGAACAAGGGTAAGAGGAACGTTGTGTTTTAAATAAGTCGAAGTTTTTTGCTTTTTATTCGATGATTTAATATTTAAATGCTAACTTTGCACCATAATTGCTTCAATATATGATAGACAGAATAATAAGAGAAACGTCCATCCTTAACATGAAAGACGTGTTAGTTAAAAGCATCGCTATGGTGCTGTTCCTGATGCCCGTTACGGTATCGGCCCAAAAGGGCATGTTCCAGGATGCAATGAAGGAAGCCCGGAAGCCCGGACTTGCCTATCAGGCAAAAGAACAGGTGAGCGGACCTATGGTCAGTGATACCCATAAGAGGATTGTAGCCTTCTGTAATGACAAAGGCTACAAGATAATTAATTCCGTGGAACTGCCTGTTGCCTCTAACGGTAGCGCCTATAGACAGTACCTCCTGGTATATGATTTTGTGCCCGCGAGCGAATACGAACAGTATGAGAAGGAGGTGAACACTCTAAAGAATGGCGGCATGCTGGACTATACCCATTGCCTTCCTGTTTATCCGACTGACGAGAAAAGCAAGAAGCAGGCAGATAAGTTATACGAGAAGGCACAGCGGCAAAGACTCTGGGACTTATATCACGAAGCGGCACAGCTTGGTCATGTTCAGGCTAAGGTGAAGGAGGCACAAATCTATATGAGGTTGAAATCATACAACCAGTTTAGAGCGATGGCCTATCAAGTGGTGAATGAACTGATACTTCTGGAAAATCCTGACATCTGGAAGGCAACTTATGATATCATGTCAAACGACGGAAAGGCTTACGTTGACTGGCGTAATGGGGTGACAAAGGATGTGCCTTTCAGGTTTCTCTGGCAGTATAAGGGCAAGGAGATTGCCGAACAGAAGTTGAGAGAGGGGGCGGAAGCCGGTATTGAAAGTGCACAGAAGGAACTGGGAAAACAGCTGTGGCATGGTGGATACTTTGCGCAAGACAAGAAGGAGGCTATCAAATGGATATTGCCCTTTGCAGAGAATGACCATACGCTGCGCGACTATGTTTTCGTGGCAAAGGGCGAGGGCGTGTATAATGGGGATATCAAGGCAGATTGGTATAACTATCATCCCTCACGACTTGTGATAGAAGCTGCCGAAAATGGCAACATGGAAGCAAAGATGCTCTTATCGTACAGGGGTGACATGAAGTTGATTAAGACAGAGGTTGAGAAGGGCAACGGCAAGGCTGCAGAGTTTCTGGACGCATACATCAGAGGCAGAGCTTATGTCATGGAGAACGAAATGCTTCTTCTGCTGAAAAACGCGTCAAAGACAAAATATGACAAGTATGGGGCTGATTGCAAACTGATTAATGAGATGTATCAGGATGCCGTGCAATATCACAAATCAGGGAAGACGGATCGTTTTAACGACAGAAGCAAGTTTGCCCAGACGTTTGTATCCTTCTATACTAAATATCCTCAGTACGACAAGAACCGGATGGTCAAGAAGGCGAAACTCCTCAGCGAATTCTGTAAAGTCAACGATGTGCTCTGCTGGCGCGAGGATCCTCAGCTCTGGGAATATAAGCGCCGCGGATTCATGGACAGAGAACCTGTACGCAATGAGGGTGCAGAGGCGAGGTATTTTGCTGATATGGACAATGCTGTCGCTACTTGTAACAGACTGAAAAACGACCCGACCTTGGGGCAGTATTTTGCCAAGAGCATCACCCTGCTCAACCAGAAGAAAGCCAGGGTAAAGGAATTTGTCAAATCAGACAACGAGGTTTTCAACAGGGAAAGCAGAGAGTACCTCCGAGAACAGGAAAACCGACGTATTGCCAGAGAGGACACAGAGCGTGCTAATTCTGTGAAGGTACCCTCAATACGCAAGGTCGAAGAAGGAAATCATGGACGATTCTTTGACTCTGATGACAATTTTGATGATACAGATTACTACAATTTCAGTGACGGAACAAGAATAACAGTGCATCACAGATACAGAGAGGGAGATACCAACTATTATTATGCTGAAAGAATAGGACAGAGTGCCAAATACATCACAGCCAAGGATGCTGCTGATGCTGGTTGGGTCTATGAAAAACTAAAGGTTGTCAGGTCTATTGGTAAGATAGATTAACCAGCAGAATATAGCAACCAACTTTGCAACATTTAAATCAAAAACGTTGCATTATAACAAAAACACAAGCGCTACCCTCGTGTAAGGATAGCGCTTGTGTGTGGTCTGTTAAAGACTGGTGCTGTTGCTGATTATTTCAGACCGAGCTTGGTCTTTACCTGAGCGGTCACGTCGGTAGACAGCGTGGTGCTGATGTAGGGGATGCCGGCGTTGATCTCGTTGATCATGACGAACTCACCTGCCTGGCCCACGGCTTTGATGGCATCGAGCACCTTGGCAGTGATGGCCTGCATCTTCTCAGAAGAAGCCTTCTGGAGTGCCTGCTGGTTGTCCTGGTAGCTCTGCTGGATCTTCTGGTACATCTCCTGCAGCTCAGTCTGACGACGCTGCTTGATGTTCTCGGGCAGGGTAGCCTGCTCCTTGTCGAAGGCGTCTGCCTTCTTCTGAAGCTCGTCCTGCATGCTCTTGAGATCAGCCTCGTACTGAGCTGTGAGCTTGTCGATATCGGCCTTGGCTGCTGTGTATTCCGGCATGGCCTGGATGATCTCCTGAGTGTTCACATGGCCGAACTTGGCCTGTGCGTTGGCGGCGGTGAAGCCGCAGATAGCGCAGATAGCGCAAAGAATAATCTTTTTCATTTTGTTCTTATTAGTTAATTCTCAATTATCAATTCTCAATTATCAATTTTCAATTATCAATTCTCAATTAATTCGAGTATCCGAGTTTGCTGAGGACTTCGGAGGAGATGTCGATCTTCGGGGAACCGAAGAGGATGCCGCTGTCGCTGGCACGGTCGAGCACGAGCTGGTAGCCGCGGGTGTCGGCGATGTCCTTGATGGCGTTGTAGATCTCGTCCTGGATGGGGGCCATGAGGGCGTTACGCTTCTTGTAGAGCTCGCCTTCGGGGCCGAAGTACTTCTTCTTCAGGTCTGCAGCCTGCTTCTCCTTCTCGACGATGGCGTCCTGCTTGGCCTTCTTCTGCTCCTTGGAGAGGAAGACGACTTCGTTCTGGTAGTTCTTGTAGAGTGTCTGGGCCTCGGTGGTGAGGGCGTCGACTTCTGCCTGCCACTGCTTGGAGGTCTGGTTCAACTGTTCGTTGGCACGCTCGTAGGCGGGGATGTTCTTCAGGATGTACTCCATATCCACCAAAGCGAACTTCTGGGCAGACGTGGTTAATGTCACACAGAAAACACAGAAAACACAGAAAAATAATCTCTTCATAAGCGTTATTATTAATTAGAATTCTTGTCCGAGGATGAAGTGGAAGTTGCTGCCGCCTTTGCTCATCGCACCAGACTGGTTGGTGTAGATGTTGTCGAAGCCATAGGCCCAGTCGATACCCATCAGACCCACCATGGGGAGGTAGATGCGCACACCCAGACCTGCCGAGCGCTTCATCTTGAAGGGGTTGAAGTCGCGGGCCCTTGCCCAGGCGTTACCGCCCTCGAGGAAGCCCAGACCGTAGATGGTGGTGTTACCCAGCATGACCGGATAGCGCAACTCGAGCGTGAAACGGTCGTAGGCATAGGAGTTGTATGACGAGATGGAACGTCCGTTCATCATCTCCTCGTAGGCTGAGGAGTAGGAGATGGAGCCGTTCTCATAGCCGCGCAGGCCGATGGTCTCCTCGGAATAGCCGTAGGAGTAGCCGCTCATGCCGTCGCCACCCACGTAGAAGGTCTCGAACGGTGAGCGTTTGTTGACGTTGTAGCTGCCCAGCAGACCCATCTCGATGCGTGTCATCAGCACGAAGCACTTCTGACCACCTGTAAGGGCCGTGAATGAGCGCAGCTTGAACTTCCACTTGTGGTATTCAATCCAGCGGTAGACATCCTGGAGCTCGTCTTCATAGGTGGACGAACTGCTGTTCTTGGCGAGGTTGGCATAGTCTTTGTTGTCGAACAGCGACCAAGGCGGTGTGAGGCTGACAGAGGCCATAAACTCAGATCCGCGGCGTGGGAACAGCGGGTTATCGGATGAACTGCGCGACAACGTCAGGCTGAGGTTGATGTTGTTACAGTTACCGTTGTGGATATAGAAGTAACTCCAGTCGCGCAGCATATAGCGGCTATAGCCGAGGGCTGCCGAGAGCTGGAAGAAGTCGTCGGGCCAGCGCAGACGCTTACCCCATCCTATAGAGGCACCGAAGACGGTCATCGTCTTGTCGTCGTCGAGCATGGAGTCGTAGTTGTAATAATAGTTGTTGTACGATCCATAGCCGTAGCTGTACATGCTGTAGTTGTTGTAGAACGCGTTGTTGCGGTAGTAACTCGAGATATCGGACTGCTTGGAGTAGAATACGCCGACATTCAGGCCGTTGGGTCGTTTGCCGCCAAACCAGTTGGTGCTGTAGTTGGCACTCAGTGAGCTATAGTAGGAGCCGTTGGTCTGGAAGCTGAAGCCCAGCTGCTCGCCGTCGCCATAGGGCAGGATACCGCGATGGAGTTTGTTCTTGCCGATGAGGTTGCGGAGGGAGAAGTTGTTGAACTTGATACCCACCTTTCCGATGATACCCGTCTGGCCCCAGCCCAAGGAGAACTCCAGCTGGTCGTTGGACTTCTGTTCGAGTCGCCAGTTGACGTCCACGGTACCGTTCTCGCCGTCGGGCACGATATCGGGCACGATCTTCTCTGCGTCGAAGAATCCCATGGCGGCAATGTCGCGTGCCGAGCGGGTGATGGCTTCCTTGTTGAAGAGGTCGCCAGGCTTCGTATGGAGCTCACGGCGCACAACCTCCTCATAAAGACGGTCGTTACCGTAGATGCGCACATGGTTGAGGTGGGCCTGTGGACCCTCTGTGACGCGCATCTCCAGGTCGATGGAGTCGCCGGCGATGTTGACCTCCACGGGCTCGATGTTCGAGAACACGTAGCCATTGTTGTAGTACCAGTTGCCCGCAGCGTCGTCGTCTTCCTTCAGGCGCTTGTTGATATGCTTCTGGTTGTAGACGTCGCCCCGTTTCATCTCGAGCACGTTGTTCAGGTAGTCGGTGGTGACCACGGTGTTACCCACCCAGGTGATGTCGCGGACATAGTATTTGTCGCCCTCGTCGATCTTCACATACACGTCTACGTGCTTGTCGTCGAAGTTGCTGACGGAGTCTTCGAGGATGGTGGCATCGCGGAATCCGAGTTCGTTGTATTTCTCAATCATCGCCTGCTTGGCCTCACGGTAGCGCTCTTCGGTGAACTTCTTCGACTTGAAGAGGTTCGTGAGCTTGCCTGCCTCATGGATCTTGCCAAAGGCGCCCTTAGTGAACATCGTACCCTTGATCATGTTGGCCTTGACCTTGTCGTTGCCATCGAAGATGATACTGTGGACTTTCATCTTGTCCTTCTTGTCGATGTTCACATCGAGGATGACCTGGTTCTGCTTCTCGGGATCGTCGCGCTGGGTGATGGTGATCTCCGCATTCTTATAGCCTTTCTCGTCGAAGTACTTCTTCGCCAGGATCTTCGCACGGTCAACCATGTTGGGCGTGATCTGACTGCCTCGCATGATGCCCAGCTTGGCCTCCATATCCTCGCGCTCGGCCTTCTTGATGCCGATATAGTTGATGTTGCTGATACGGGGACGCATGCCTAAGTGGATGCACAGGTAGACCTTACGGCCCACGATGGAGTCGGCGGTGATGCTTACCTTCGAGAAGAGACCATTGCGCCAATAACGCTTCACGGCCTCTGTGATTTCGGATCCTGGCACTTCGATCTGTTGTCCTACGGACAGTCCGGACAGTCCTGTGAGCACGTAGTCCTCATAGCCTTCGACACCCTCGACGGCGATGCCTCCGATCTCACAGCTGCGGGGCGTACCTGCATACGAGATGTCGGGACTGACGATCTTGTCCTGAGCCATTAAAGGTGAAAAGGTGAAGAGGTGAAGAAGTGAAAGCAAGACAGCCTTCATCCATACCCCTTTTGCCTTATACCTTATTATATTATATATCTTCATTGTCAATGATGTTCACCTTTTCACTTTTCCGCCTTTTCCTCTGCCTCAATCTGGGCCTCGGTCTTGCCGTAGCGGCGCTGGCGGCTCTGGTAGCTGATGATGGCCTTGTGGAGGTCTTCCTCGCTGAAGTCGGGCCAATAGGAGTCGCAGAAATAGAACTCTGAATAGGCGCACTGCCAGAGCAGGTAGTTGGAGATGCGCACCTCACCACCAGTACGGACGAGCAGATCAGGATCGGGCATCCAGTTCGTCCACAGGTTCTCGGCTATGGTATCCTCAGTGATGTCGTCGATGCTCATCTCACCGTTCTGTACCTTACGAGCAATGATCTTGGTGGTGTTGACGAGCTCTTGCTTCGATGAGTAAGGCATGGCGATGGTCATGGCCATACCGTCGTACATCGCCGTCTCTTCCACCATGGAGCGCAGCTTGTCCTGTACGCTCTGCGGGAGTCTCTCGACATCACCCACGACGTGGAAGCTCACGTTGTTCTCATGGAAGAGCTGCATCTTGAAGAAACTGAGAACCAGTCCCATCAGCGCCTCCACCTCATAGGCAGGCCTGTTGAAGTTCTCTATGGAGAAGGCGTAAACCGTCATGTATTTGACGCCTAAGTTGGAACACAGGGTAGTGATGGTCTCCAGGTTGTCGAGTCCGGCTTTGTGGCCGAAAGTACGATCCAACCCACGATCCATAGCCCAACGCCCGTTGCCATCCATGATGAAGGCAATGTGCCGGGGAATGCGGTTCATGTCCAATTGCTCTGTCATATCTTATCTCTTATCTCTTAATTCTTAATTCTTAATTCTCAATTCTCTCAGTCTCTGTCGTTGTGACAGGTCTTGCACTTCATCCAGATGTCATACGACAGCGCGAGCTGGAGGACACTGTAGCAGTCGGTGTTCTTGAACAGTCCGCTGCTCTGGATGCCATAGGTATCTTTTCTTCCGTCGAGGTAGTCACTGGGTGTAAAGCGCATGGCCCATTCCGCAGTGAGGTTCAGTCTCTGGCTGATCTTATATTTTACTCCGGCGCCGATGGGCAGGCTCATGGCGATGCCACTGTTCTCCCCGCTGTGGTGGGTAAGGCCCAGTCCGAGGGTGATGAACGGCACCAGCCGTCGCGCACCGTGGTATTCGCGCCCTGTCCCGTAGGCCCAGAAGTTGTATTCGTACCGCAGGAGGCCTTCCGTCAGCGTATGGTTGAACGTATAGGGCTCATCTGCCTGCCACGTGTCTGCCTGATCGCTGGAGCCTTTAATCTTTCCCATGCCCAAGTCAAACGACACGGCCATCCGTGGGTTCAGGTGGTATTTCACGATCAGGGCTCCCCAAGGCTCCATGCCTTTTAACAGGTTTCCGTTGAAATCGCCTGTATAGTTCACCAGTCCGGCTCCTGCACCAACCTCCATCTTGTATTCAGGCTCGTCCTGTGCCCCTGCCGGAAGCGAGAAGAGAACGGCCATCAGCAGGCCGCCTAATCCTCTACGAATGTTCCTCGCCATACCTCGTCCGTATTCTTGTCTTTAAGCCAGAGCGCTCCGTTGTCGTCTGTGGAGGCTTCTACGGAGGTCAGACTGGCATCGGTGGGGAGTTTGATAGACGTCATGGTCTTCCATGTGATGCCGCCGTCGTGGGTGATCAGGATCTCGTTGCTGTTGATGGCCATCACATATCCATGGAACCACACGAGGCTGAAGTCGATCATGGCTGGAAGCTTGTATCTGTTGTAGGGCTCATAGGGTACATAAACCCATTTCCCTGGCTTACTGCCTTCGCCGTATTCAGCAATTTTCCGCCATACGCTGCAGCCTATCTCACCCTCTTCTGATACGCCGGCGAGGATCTGATAATCGGTGTCCAGATAGCCATTATAGGGGTAGGACACGAAAGCGACGCTTTCTTTCGGCAGGAGCGACATGTCGTAGTCCAGTTCCTCTACCGTCCATGTGGCACCCTCGTCCTTTGTCATCACGAGGCGTCCCTCTTTATCGTAGGCGTAGGCCTCCTTGGTGCCGGCTCCGATGAAACGGGCCAGTCCTGCGTCGGCCACGATCTTCTCCCACTTGGCCTTTTTGGCATCAACGGGATAGCTGCCTGCAGGCATCTTCTCCCACAGCAGTTTGTTGGTCTCTGTCTGATGCTTGTTGATCGCCACCTGATAGGCGCGGTATCCGCTACCGTCGTTGGCATAGACGCGAATCTCTCTTGGCTGTGAGAAGTCAAGAGAGTCAGAAGAAGAGTAACTGTACAGTGTGTCACTGGTCATACTCTTGATGACGATATATCCGCTGTTCTTGGCACTGATGGTCACCAGTACGTGACTCAGGTCGCAGTCTGCTTTCAGGGAGTCGAGATTGAATATCGTCTTCTTGTATTGGTCGATGGAGAAGGTGACGGGATTAGAGAGTGTTCTCTTATAGACGGAATCCTTACCAGAGGTTGTGGTGGCATGGATATATCGATTCACCGTTGACAGAGTGAAGCCCGTGATGGCGGTGTCGTTATAATAGGTGACGTCGTCGTCGCCCGAACCAAGGCACGAAGACAGGAGCATGGTGCTGGTAATCAGGGCGCAGAGTGCTGTTATATATTTGTTCATTCTAGTCTGAAAATACTATATTTACGCAATTCGGCTGCAAATTTACTCACAATTCCGCAAAAACGAGCCATTTTCACCTTATAATTAAAGAAAATATGTCATAATTTGGCTATATTAACGGAAAAACAAAGTTGGCTGCACCTTTCGGCGCAGCCAACCACAAACAACATATTTAAGTTTCGTACCAAATTACAACATTAGAGTTTCGGTCCTGCAGCTTTGCCCTGCGTAGGGCGAAGTTGCTTTCGGACCTCGTTTACAACTTCGGTCCTGCAGCGACGAGTGCCTTACCAGCCTCGTTACCCTCGTACTTCTTGAAGTTCTTGATGAAGCGTGCAGCCAGATCCTTGGCCTTCTCTTCCCACTCGTTGCGGTTCTGATAGGTGTCGCGAGGATCGAGGATGCCCCATGCCACACCATTGAGCTGTGTGGGAACCTCGAAGTCGAAGTAAGGAATCTTCTTCGTGGGAGCGTTCAGGATGTCACCACCCAGGATGGCGTCGATGATACCACGTGTATCCTTGATGGAGATACGCTTGCCGGTACCGTTCCAACCAGTGTTCACGAGGTATGCCTTGGCACCGCTCTTCTCCATCTTCTTCACGAGCTCCTCAGCATACTTGGTGGGGTGCAGCTCGAGGAAGGCCTGGCCGAAGCAAGCGCTGAAGGTAGGAGTGGGCTCTGTGATGCCACGCTCTGTACCAGCGAGCTTAGCTGTGAAACCAGAGAGGAAGTAGTACTTCGTCTGCTCAGGAGTCAGGATAGATACGGGAGGCAGCACGCCGAAGGCGTCAGCGCTCAGGAAGATCACGTTCTTAGCCTCAGGACCAGCGCTCTTGCCGTTCACCTTCTGGGCGATCTTCTCGATGTGGTTGATGGGATAAGAAACACGGGTGTTCTCAGTCACGCTCTTGTCAGCGAAGTCGATCTTACCAGCCTCGTCAACAGTCACGTTTTCGAGCAGAGCGTCGCGACGGATAGCGTTGTAGATGTCGGGCTCGCTCTCCTTGTCGAGGTTGATGACCTTAGCATAGCAGCCACCCTCGAAGTTGAACACACCCTCGTCGTCCCATCCGTGCTCGTCGTCACCAATCAGCAGACGCTTAGGATCGGTAGAAAGCGTGGTCTTACCTGTACCAGAGAGGCCGAAGAAGA
>JAEETC010000290.1 GCA_016286585.1 Prevotella sp.
CCCAACAACCGCTGGGCAGGGTTCCACTCCTTCGCAGCCAGCTGGCGCTTCACCAACGAGCAGTTCATGAAAAACGTCAAGTGGCTCTCCAACGGTAAGCTCCGTGTCGGTTGGGGACAGACTGGTAATGCCAACATCGGTGGCTATAAGTGGGGTGTCGCCCTGAGTGTGATGCCCTCCATCCTCGGTCAGTCCTATCGTCCCACAGGCCTGCCCAACGAGTCTATCCAGTGGGAGACGTCAGAGCAGATTGACTTAGGTCTCGACCTCGGTTTCTTCAACAACCGCCTGAACCTGACGATCGACTGGTACCAGAAGGAATCGAGAGACATGCTCATGCTCATGCAGCTGCCCTCATACCTGGGCACACAGGGTAACGGCTCTTCAGCCCTTTCAGCCCCCTACGGCAACTATGGCCACATGCGCAACACCGGTCTGGAGATCGAGCTGAAGGCAGTACCCGTCAAGACCAAGGACTTCAACTGGGAAACCGACGTGCAGCTCTCCTTCAACAAGAACAAGCTGCTGGCCCTGCAAGGCACCACCTCTGCCGCCATCATCGGCTACGGCCAGTGGAGCGATGTGGTAGCCGTGTCGTCCATCGGTCGTCCCATGTACGACTTCTACGGCTATGAGGTTGAAGGTGTTTACAAGGATTTCGACGACATCCTGAATTCACCTGTGAACACGCTTTACAGCCAGTCGTGTATCGACAACGGCGACGGCACCTACAGCCACGTGACCGACCCCACCAAATACAGTAAGAACAATACCGTATGGCCTGGTGACTTGAAGTTCAAGGATGTGAACAACGACGGTAAGATCGACGAGAACGATAAGACCAACATCGGTTCCCCGCTGCCAAAGTTCACCTTCGGTTTCAGCAACACCTTCAACTATAAGAACTTCGACCTGTCGATCTTCATCAACGGTTCTGTTGGTAACAAGGTCATGAATTACACCTCTATCAACCTGACCTCGATGACCAGCACCTGGAATAACCAGATTCAAGAGAAGATTGCCGACCGCGCCCAGCTGGCCGCCATCGACCCCGGAAAGGTCTATGCAGACGGCAGCGCATGGTACAACGACATCACCAATGTCTACGTCACCAACCCCGGCACCAGCACTCCGCGTGTCGCCATCGGCAACACCTATAACCAGAACATCTCCAGCCGCTACGTCGAGGATGGTTCCTACGTCCGTCTGAAGAATATTGCCCTGGGCTATACCTTCCCGAAGAGCCTGATCAAGAAGATGTATCTGGAGAATCTCCGACTCTACTGCAACTTGCAGAACGTCGTGACGATTACAGGTTACGACGGCTATGATCCGGAAATCGGTGCCTCAACCACTGATGCCAACGGTTATGTGTTCGGTCTCGACAACGGACGTTATCCGATGCCTTTCACCTGCACATTCGGTATTAACATATCATTCTAATTAAGAATTAAGAGTTAAGAATTAAGAGTTATGAAAAAGAATCAAATCAAGATATTCCTGGCTGCCTCTCTCTTCGCTCTTGGACTGACTTCATGTGAAGACTTCCTGGACCGCCCCACAGAAGACAGCTATGTGGCCGGTGGTTATTACAAGACCGATGCAGAGTGCATTGCCGCCGTCAATTATCTGTACAACTCGCCCTGGTATGACTTCCAACGTGGATTCTTCAAGGTGGGCGAAGTGCTGTCGGGTAACTATTACTGGGGATCAAGCCCATACCTGAACTTCTCACTCAACTCCAATGACGAGGACCTGCGTAATATGTCATATTCGCTTTGGGCCGTCAACGGACACTCGAATGTGGTCCGCAAATATATCGAGGGCGGTGGTGCATCACAGGCCGTCAAGAACCAGACTGCCGGCGAGTGCCTGCTTTGGAAGGCTATGGCTTATTTCTATCTGGTTCGCACCTTCGGTGACGTGCCCATCGTTCACGACAATGCAGCCATGATTGAGGCTGGTACTTATAACGAACAGCCCAAGGTTCAGAAGGCTGATGTGTATGAGTATATCGTGATGACGCTTGAGAAGGCTATCGAACTGCTGCCCGAGAAATGCACAGAGGGTCGTCTCGACAAGTATTGTGCGAAAGGCCTGCTGGCTAAGGTCTATCTGACAAAGGCCGGTGTCAGCGGTTCGTTGAACAGCAGCGATCTGCAGATGGCAGCCAGTCTGGCCAAGGACGTCATCGACAACTCCGGCCGTTCGCTCGAAAAGAACTATGCCGATGTATTCAAGCTGGAAGGCAACAAGTCGCCCGAGAACATGATCGCATGGCGTTGGGTGGTCAGCAGCCAGTGGACTTCGCAGAACACATTCCAGTCAGACCTCGGCATGACCGGTATCGATGAATACGGTGATGTATGGGGCGAATGGGGTGGCCCGTCGGTAGACTTGCAGGATGCCTTCGGCTTCAACGTGCTTGACGATCCCGCTACGCGTCCTGACGTCGACACCCGTCGTAAGGCTACCATGATGACTGTTGGCGACGTTGTGCCTTACCTCTGGCGCGACAAGGGCGGTTTCGACTACATGCGTTTCGAATATGACAAGACCTACAATGCTGCAGCATGGGGCGAGCACCGTTCTCCTACGGGCTGTAACGTGGTAAA
>JAEETC010000291.1 GCA_016286585.1 Prevotella sp.
ATGAGGTCTCTACGATGGGGTAGAGCTCGGGCTGGAAGACAAACTCGAGAACGGCTCCTTCCTCGACGTGGAGGTTCACACCGTCCTTGAGGGTGATGGCGCCAGTGAGGAAGGGCTGTCCTGCAGGCACAACCACACGACCGCCACCCTTCTTGGAGCATTGGTCGATGGCCTTCTGAATGGCCTTCTGGTTCTTCTCGGCCGTTGCGTCGGGCTTGGCACCAAACTTGGTAATCACATAATCCTTGTCGGCAAACTGGGGGACACGGATACTTTGTTCAATCTGCTTGTACTGGGCTTCGTCCCAGCCTTGGGCCACTGTCAGGGTGGGGATCAGCAGACAGAAAGTCAGTAATTGGAATAATTTCTTCATATTTGTTTTAATACGTTTTAGTCCGTAGTTTCACGAATTCTCTGCAAAGGTAAGAAAAAAGCGTGAAAGTACGAACTAAATCGCTCAAAATAATAACGTAAACGTTATCTTTTCAGGGCGTCGAAGAGTTTGTCGAGGGCTTCGTCGGCATTTTGGCTCTCATTGAGCAAGGTGACGAACTTAGAGCCGATGATGGCGCCAGCGGCATTGTCCTGTGCGGCTTCGAGTGTCTGCTTGTTGCTGATGCCGAAACCAATCATGCGGGGATTGCGGAGGTTCATGTCGTTGATCCTCCTGAAATAAGCCTGTTTCTCATCGTCGAATGATTTCTGCGTGCCAGTGATGGCGGCTGATGATACCATGTAGATAAAGCCGTCGGTATTGTCGTCGATAAAGCGGATGCGCTCTTCGGATGTTTCAGGGGTTATCAGCATGATGATGCGCAGGTCGTATTTGTCGGCAATGGGCTTGACGACATCCTGATAGTCCTTGAAGGGCAGATCGGGGATGATGGCACCACTGACGCCGCTCTCCACACAGCTCTTGCAGAAGGCCTCGATGCCATAGTGCATGATAGGGTTGAGATAGCCCATCAGTACGAGGGGGATCTGTACCTCGTCCTTGATCTCCTGAAGCTGGGCAAACAGCTTCTTCAGGCTCATGCCGTTCTTGATGGCCCGTGTAGCTGCACTCTGGATGACTGGTCCGTCGGCAAGGGGATCGCTGAAGGGGATGCCCACTTCGATCATGGCGATGCCCCGACGCTGCATCGTCTTGATGACGTCGCCCGTATTCTCCAAGGTCGGACAACCTGCACAGAAGTAGAGCGACAAGAGTTTCTTGTCCTGACTATCGTTGAAAAGTTGATTGATCTTATTCATACCTTAATTTATTAATAAATGTCTTGAGTTGATTGATGTCCTTGAATCCAGGTTCGGATTCGAATCTTGAGTTGAGGTCGATGCCAAAACATCTGGGGTGATGAAAGGATTTGACAGACTCTGCATCTTCCGGGCCGATGCCTCCACTGAGCAGGAAGGGCGTCTTACCCTGATAAGCTGTCAGTACTGACCAGTCGAACTTCTCGCCTGTTCCCCCTGGCGGAAGCCAGCCCCCCACCTCCCTGGGGGGCTTCCGCGTATCGAACAGAAAGTAGTCGGCTATGCCTTCGTACTTCTCTGTCTGAAGCAGGTCGTCGGCCTTTTCAATGTTGAATGCCTTGATGATTGTGTGCGGCTTAAGTGCCTTTGCGAAATCGGGTGACTCCTGTCCGTGTAGCTGGATGATGTCGAGCTGGTAGTCGGAAATATGTTGGAGGATATCATCCAAGGTGGAATCAACAAACACGCCAACCTTCTTCAGATGTTCTGGCAGATAGGAAGGCACTTCGGCTACGTACCTCTTGCTCTTGGGCCAGAAGATCATGCCTATCCAGTCGATACCCAACGCTTCTACATCGCGGATGTTCTGGGCATCGCGCATGCCGCATACTTTGGTTATCATAACATCGAAATGAAGGCGTTAAGTGCCAGACCAGGATCAGGCTGCCTCATGAAGGCCTCACCCATCAGGAACCCATTGTAACCCATCGCTTTCAACTGCTTGACAGTTTCAGGGTCAGACAGTCCGCTCTCGCTGACTTTGACGCTGTCGAACGGGAGCCTGCTGAAGAGTTGGATGGAATTGTTTACATCCGTCTCGAAACTTCCAAGATTCCTGTTGTTGATTCCACACATGTCGGGTCCCAGCTCGGCATACTCAGTCTCTTCTTCAGTATGCATCTCCAGCAGAACCTCTAACTGCAGTTCGTGAGCCTTGTCGATAAATGCCTTGCATTGTTCTTTTGTCAGACATGCAGCGATGAGCAAAATGGCTGAGGCACCGTAGAGCTTAGCCTGATAGATCTGGTATTCGTCGATAATGAAATTCTTATACAGAATAGGGATGGATACCTTCGACAGCTTTGCATTCCTGATGTGAATATTGCTACCTCCGAAATAATACGAATCCGTCAGAATGCTCAAGGCGCTTGCACCGTATCGCTCATAACTGATGGGGATGACGCTGGGGTTGGCGTCCTTGTTGATCCATCCCTTAGAGGGTGACTTGCGCTTGAATTCAGCAATGATGCCCGTTGTCGACTTCTTGAGAATCTGACTCATGGGTGCTATGGAGGCTGTGTTCAGAATGTCGGTACGTTGTACCAGGAGATCCAGTTTCAACTCCTTTT
>JAEETC010000292.1 GCA_016286585.1 Prevotella sp.
AAACGAGCCGAGGTTGCGATTATTGATGCCACAGAGGTCGGGTCCGAGGTCGGCATATTCCAGTTCCTGCTCCGAGTGCATCTCCAGCAGCACCTCGAGTCCCAGTTCATGAGCCTTGCCCATGAGCTGCTTGCACGCCTGCTTCGACAGACAGGCAGCAATGAGCAGCACGGCAGAGGCTCCACAGAGGGCAGCCGCATAGACCTGAGCCTCATCGACGACGAAGTTCTTGTAGAGGACAGGCAGGGTGACACCTGACTGGCGCGCCTGACGGATGAAATCATCGGAGCCGCCAAAGTAGTGCTCGTCTGTCAGGATGGAGAGGGCTGCTGCACCATTCTGCTGATAGCTCAGGGGAATGACGTCGGCCCGGCCGTCTTCCTTGATCCAGCCCTTCGAGGGCGACTTGCGCTTGAACTCGGCGATGATGCCTGTAGAGCTGTGCAGCAGCGCCCCACGCAAGGAGGGTTTGGGCGCATAGAGTCGCTCCAGCTCCTCACGCTTCGTGTCGATGATCGCTTGAAGAATATCCTGCATAGGGCTTACGAGTTGAGTTCAACAAACTTCTTGAATGTACGCAGGGCCGCACCGCTGTCGATACTCTCGCGGGCAATGTCGATACACTCTTCAATGCTCTTCTCGCCCTTCTCGAGCACCTGAATGGCGAAGGCGGCATTGGCCAGCACGATGTTCTTCTGGGCAGGCAGGGCACGATTCTCAAGGACGCTGTCGAAGATCTGGGCAGCCTCTTCCTCCGTGGCACCACCCACGAGCTCCTCGGGCTTGGCGATGTCGAAGCCGAGATCCTTGGGTGAGAAGATACGCTCGTACTGATTCGTGGTCACCTTGAAGTCGCCCGTCAGCGAGATCTCATCATAGCCGTCGATGCTGTTCACAATGCCGTAATCGATACCAATCTTCTGATAGACAGCGTGATAGAGACGCATCTGGTCGAGATTGGCCACACCCAGCAACTGGCACTTAGGCTGTGAGGGGTTGACCAGCGGACCAAGGAGATTGAAGATGGTGGGGAACTGCAGCGCCTTGCGGATGGGGCCCACAAACTTCATGGCCTTGGCAAAGAGCTGGGCATGGAGATAGACGATGCCAGCCTCATCCAGAGAACGGTTCAGGCGGTCAACGTCGTCTGTGAATTTGATGCCGTGGTGCTGGATGACGTTCGAGGCGCCTGATACAGAGGTGGCAGCATAGTTGCCGTGCTTAGCCACCATGTAGCCGGCACCTGCAATCACGAAGCAACTCGTCGTGGAGATGTTAAAGGTGTTCTTGCGGTCGCCGCCCGTGCCTACCACGTCGATATAGCGGTCAGCCTTCAGGATGGCAGGTACACCTGTTTCCAAGATACCGTCGCGGAAGCCCAGCAACTCGTCGACTGTGACCCCTCGCATCTGGAGGGCTGTCAGCAAAGCCGTAATCTGCTCCGTGGGGTACTCACTCTGGGTAATACCAATCAGGATATTCTTCATTTCTTCACGAGACAGTTCCTCGTGGTTCAGCATCCTGTTCAGGATGTCTTTCATTGTCTGTGCCATATCTAATATAATTGAAAATTGACAATTGATAATTGATAATTAAAGGAAGAGCCAGTTCTGGAGCATTTTCTTTCCATCGGGGGTGAGCACGCTCTCTGGGTGGAACTGGATACCGCGGACGTTGAGCTGGCGATGGCGCAGGGCCATCACTTGCCCTTCATCACTCACAGCCGTAATCTCCAGACAGTCGGGGAAGTCTTCCCTCGACACCACCCACGAGTGATAGCGGCCGATGGTGATGTCACGTTCGATACCACTGAAGATAGGCTCGTCGGCCACGATATGACAGGAGGTGGCAACACCATGGAACACGTCGGAAAGATTCTCCAGCTTCGCGCCAAACACCTCGCCGATGGCCTGATGGCCAAGACAAACGCCAAGGATGGGTTTGCGGCCTGCATAAGTGCGGATGACATCGCAGAGCAATCCAGCCTCAGAAGGGATGCCAGGACCAGGCGAGAGGATGATCTTATTGTAGGACTCAAGGTCGGAGAGCGCAAACTGATCGTTACGCAATACCGTCACCTCAGCACCTAACTCCTTAACCAGATGACTCAAGTTATAGGTGAACGAATCGTAGTTGTCGATGATTACTATTTTCATAATGTCTCTGCTTTTTCTATGGCTTTCCTTAGGGCCCCAAGTTTGTTATTCACTTCCTGTAGTTCATACTCCACATCGCTCTTGGCCACAATGCCGCCACCTGCCTGGAACCACAGTTCGCCATTACGGGCAACGAAGGTGCGGATGGTGATGGCCTGATTCAAGGAACCGTCGAGGCCGATAATACCAATACAGCCACCATAGGCACCACGGTTGTGGGGCTCGTACTCTGAGATAAGCTGCATGGCGCGCACCTTCGGCGCTCCACTCAGCGTACCAGCGGGGAAGGTGTCGATAAAGGCCTTGATCGGATCGGCATCCTCATCGAGTTCGCCTGATACACGACTGACGAGGTGGATGACGTGCGAGTAATACTGCAGATCCTTGTAGAAGTCCACCTTCACCCCATGGCAGTTTCTCGACAGATCGTTGC
>JAEETC010000085.1 GCA_016286585.1 Prevotella sp.
TTTCGGAATACATAGATTGTGCGCAATCTACGAAGGCTGCTGAAAAATATGTTACCAAATAGTACACGGTACTTGACCATTGCCTGGGTTCGACCTACCTTTGCAAGAAAAAAGCGTCAATAAGGGGACTGCATGATAGATGTAAGAATGGGAAGGGATGGACGTTAACATGAGCAATAAAAGAACCTTTGTTAAAGTCCGCAAGCATTTTCATGGTAGAAGTCAAGTAAAAAGACCTGTGAAAAGAAGGGTGGGGAGAAGGATGATGCTCCACCGCATGGGCATAATGATGACTGATGCCTGACTGATTGAGAACCACAGCTGAAGGCTCGAAGCTCGCCGTAGATGCCCAGCCGTGCTTCTCTAAGCAGTCAGGTATGTGTCATCGCCCATGCTCCAGCTGGTAGTGTCCTGCTATCACTTTCAGCTCATGGCTGATACTGACAGCAGGACTCTATCAGCAGGATGGAGTATCACCTTCTCGGGTGGGATAAGGTGTATGTCTCTGCGGTGTAAAGTGGTTTGTAGGATTACAATCGGGGTAGTTTGTCCTCCAGTTCTTCAAGGAGGGCAATCTGCTTTTTCATGTCTTCGGCCATAGACTGTAGTGTAGGGGATTCAGCGTATTTCTCTGCTTTGCTCTCCATTGCGTACTTGGCTTCACGGAGTGCCTGTAAAACGGATGCGCCAGAGGCCTTCGTCTCTTTGAGCCAGTCGAAGAACTGTTTCACTGACTCCTTCTGAAAAGCAGGAACTCGTACAGAGGACATCTTTTCCTTAATCTTCTCAGGTTGTCCTTCGGTGCTCTTCTTTGTAGTCTTTCTATAAACGATTTCCACAAGTTGTTTTTCGTCGTAGAAGGGCATGTGCTCGAAGAAGATCCAGCGTCCGCAAGTACAGATTTCCTCCGGCTTATAGTGATTGTACGAACTCATTTCATCATTCATCGCATCTTTCTTCGATACGACGTTCAGTGCCTTTACCACCTGCTCATAATCCTTGTCTGAGGGTGTAATCACATCGTAGCCGTGTTCCTCGACCTGACGATAGAACTCCTTAAGGCTTCTGTCCTGCAGACGATGTTGCGGAAGGGTCTCTACGTAGCTGTAGATAACCTTTCCACCCTCTCTGCAGACCGTGTAGAGTGTCACGTACTTATCGAGTCTTCGATGCTTCATACTGGATGCAAAATTACACATTTTTTCTGTAATGTGCCTACAGAAATGAGGAAAAAGTTCATAAAACGTGCAAATCCGGCCAATAATCATTAAAGTGAGAAAGAATTTAGCGTATTGTTCCGTTAGGACATGTCGTAGTTGTGACGGGCAGGCGGTGCAGCATACTGCCATGAGTGCAACAGGTTCTTATAGCGTAGATCAGGGGATAGCATAGAAGCAAGTCGTGTCGTGCGTTCATCTACGGAACATTGTCAGTCGTTTTCTGCGGCTTGTCCCAGAAACGATGGATGTGCATATCATGCTCTTCCATCGAGACCGAAAACGTTTCGTGAAAAGATGTACCCGCGACTCAACGGCTTCTAAATGCCATCCCCTTACGCAAGAACCGCAGTCATAGCACTATGCTGCACCTTCAGAAGTCCGTCTCGGCTCGACAATAGTTGTTGTAGTTATCTATATGAGAAATAAACAGGTTTAGTATCGCCTTGGCTGCTTGTAATGCACCTCGTAGATCTTATCGAAATACTTGTTCCAATTGCTTTCGCCTTGGCCAATCTTGAAACCATAGAACTTGGTGCCGGTGGCCTGATAGTCCTTGAACCGCTTCATCAGGTCTTCAGTGGTTCTGGGAATCAGGAAGTCGGTTATCCAAAGGACATCGGCATTCATGTATCTGTCTTCACCATTGTCCAGCAAATAGAACGTCAGGTTCAGCATTTTCTGCGCATCAGTTCCTCCGCCAAGGAAGGGAAAATAGCCCTTCTCGAAGTTCTCTGCATCCTCCTGTCGCAGTCCCATACGTTCCATTGAGCGTTTCTTACGTCTTGAACGAAGTTCTATCGGACGCACTCCGACGGAGAAGTCTATCAGGAAGCAGTCGCGGTTAAGCCGTTCGGCTGTTTCCTCCAGTTTCGAAAGCAGTGATGCTTCTATCCTCTGCGGGACTCCGTACATGCTGGCAGAGCTGTCGACGCAGACAATCATCGGGCCGCGACGGGATGCACGCTCAGAGCGGAGCCTCCGTGATGGTTTGCTGATTTCTGACTTGTAGCGGAATACCTGCAAACGACTGGTGAGATATTTGCGGAGGAACACCCCTTCGAGTTCGGCATCGGAGTATTGTGCCAGTTCGAAGGGCATCAGGGCATTGAGGTCACGCCCGATGGTGACACCCTCGATGTCGCTGCCCGAAGAGTGCTCCAGTCGATGGCTCACGCCGGTCTGAACGGTCAGCCGTGCGCGTCCTTCCTCGTCGGGCAATCTGCCCATCCGTTTGGCCACGTCGCCGATTTCAGGATAGCGGTTCTGAATCTGCACGATGCTCAGGTGCTTCTCGAATTCCGATTCCGTCCACGAGCCGTCCATCATCTCCCATGCCTGAAGCAGCTGTTCTTCAGTGGCACCGTCGCTGCGCATACGATTTTCAAGCTGACTAAGCATCTGCTCGAAATGGCCGGGGATGCCACCACCTTTCGACTCCACCTTCTTCGATGCCTGCTGGCGTGCTTTCTCGTCGAGTGCCCCTTGCCATTCGCGTTTCAGCCGTTCCCAGTTCTCAGGCCGTTGCCAGCCATTGTTCTTGAAACGGCGCTTCATGAAGTTAAGGTCGAACTCATCCTCTTTGTACTTCTCGCCCAGCTGCTGAAGGAGCGACTGCCACGTGTCCTGCTTCTTCTGCATCGACCACTCCATCATCTTCTCCATCTGCGTCTGTTCGCCGATGGCCATCTGGTTGATGAACTTCTGGTCATGCAGACATTCGAGCACGAATCGTCCGACAACCTCGTAAAACACCTTCCCTGCCAACCGGCTGCCCAGCACACGCGACTGGATGAGCGGGTCTTTCATCAGTCGTTGGAGATACAGGAGGATAGGGTCATAGTTGATAGCGCGAGGAAAGTCCATCTGCACATTTGTCTCAAACTCGAACACGTCGCCATTGGTGACAAAGCGTTCGAGCATCGTCAGATAGTCAGTCGGTGAAAACCTCGCCACATCCATAAGCAATTATCACTCCTCCAGCTTCTCCATGTCCTGCCTGGTGTGGGCAATTTCCGTGAACAGATTCTTGACGAACTCGTCCACCTCCTTCTTATCGGCCTCCGACACGAAGATATTGCCGTGAATAGCGTCAGTCCTTTGACGAATCTGCGTGCTCAGTTGCTCCAGCTCCTCGTAGAAATCACGCCCTGATACGCTGCCTTTCTTGGTTGGCAGCGTCTGCTGTTCCCCACGTCCGAGCGTCTCGATATAGAATCGCACGCCGTTGATATAGATGCACTCCTCGTCGCGCGTTAGATAGACTGAGCTGGCATCCCGTGGTATATCGCTGCCGTCATATGTCCTGATGATGCTGCGCTGCGGATTGTTCGGGTCTTTGTAGATGATACCCGCCTGCCCCGCATTCTCGCGGCTCGCCTGTCTCATGTTCTGGTAGTCGGCCACCAGGACGTAGGTATTACCCGTGTCGTGGTCGAGCAGGTGATAATAATAGTTGTCGTATATCTTCTTGTTCGTGTCGAAGAGCTGCATGTTCTGGCGGGCGCGGTTCGTGGCACGGTGCTGACGGCTCACGCGGATGTCGTTCTCCAGGTTCTTCCGCAGACTGGCGAACTCCATCGTCAGGTCGTTATACAAGGCACGGATGACGATAGCTCTGATACCCTCGCACTCTTCCGGCTCCTGCCACAGACAGTTATAGACGGGTAGCACGTCATCAGCCGTCACCTCTGTTCTGTCGTGGACGAAGGCCGACGTGCGCAGCAGACGGACAATCTTCTTCCACCGGCGGTCGCTTACATAGACGTTGTGTCGCTCGTCGGTCTGGGCGATGGTGACGCTGCCCAGCGACTTGCGGATTACGTTGATGATGCGCAGCACTTCCTCCGAGACTGCCACCGTGTCGATGGCCTTGTTCCACTGGCAGTATTCCTCGTCAGTAATCTGTAGCCCGTCAGCCACCTTAATGTCCCCGTCGGCAGTATTGTCGAGCAGCATCGCATTGAAGCTCTTCACGTCTTTGATGTTGCCGCACTCTATGCGGATGATGAAGCGGTCCCACAGTGCCTCCAAGCCCTCGCCCTGCGTAGGCAGCTCATTGCTGGCCGCCAACAGCAGTTTCAGTGGCAGGTGAACTTCCATGTCGCCATTGCGGAACAGCTTCTCATTGATGACCGTCAGCAGCGTGTTCTGTATGGCAGGCCCGGCCTTCCATATCTCGTCGAGAAACACCACGTCAGCCGTCGGCAGGTAGCCCTCCGTGTTTCGCTCGTATTTGTCCGCGTCCTTCAGTTTGCTGATGCTCACGGGGCCGAATATTTCGTCGGGCGTACTGAAGCGCGACATCAGATACTCGAACGACCGAGCCTCCTTGAACGCCAATTTCAGCCTCCTTGCCACCATCGACTTGGCCACACCCGGCGGGCCGAGCAATATCACGCTCTCCCCAGCCAGCGCCGCCATCAGCGAGAGCGAAAGCTCCGTTTCCTTCTCGTAGATGCCCTTGTTGATAGTTCCCAACAGGCTCAGAATCCTATCTTTCATTGTTTCCTATTATTATTTCAGTTCTTTTTGACGAATCCCTTGGCCTTCAGCCAGTGAATCATCTGGTTACTCCAGGTTTCAGTCGTAGTCTCGTCCGTCTGCGGCATCAGTTCGTAGGGACCTTTGCCGTCACCATACATGTGCAGTTCGGCATTCGCTCCAGCCTTCTTCCATTCCATGAACAGAGCCACGAGTCCGGCTGCGACATTGGGATG
Source organism: Prevotella sp. (assembly GCA_016286585.1). Classification (GTDB taxonomy): domain Bacteria; phylum Bacteroidota; class Bacteroidia; order Bacteroidales; family Bacteroidaceae; genus Prevotella. The sequence continues at coordinate 4,937 of JAEETC010000085.1, forward strand.
GTCGGCACGAGTCATGATGAGCACGGGAGGGGCATCCTGCGTCACAGTAACTGGCATCAGCGAGGGGCCGAAGTTAGTGCAGAGGAAGTCGGGACGCTCCATGCTGTCGGCAGTCATTGTGGCAGCGATAGCCACACCGCCACCAGCCGAGAAACCGAGGAATCCGATCTTGTCTTTGCTGATGTGCCACTCGTCGGCATGTTCCCTCACCATGCGGATGGCTGCTTTGGCATCCAGTGCTGCGAGTCGGATGATGGAGTCACCGCTGGCCGTGTGCATCGGATTGGCATCGGCTTGGGGGAATGTTTCAGGGTGTGTCACGTCAACCATTGGCGGCATCCTCATGCCCTGTGGCATTGGTGCCTTATTGAGATGGTAGCGCAGTCCGATGGCGGCAATGCCGTGCTCGTTCAGGAACGAGGCCATCTTCACCACATCGCTCTCCCACGACAGCCACCTCATGGCACCGCCAGGGCAGAGTACGATGGCACAGCCATTAGGTTCTTGAGGAAGATAGACCTCAATCATTGGCTTGTCCTTTTCCTCGTCAGAGGAGGTAGCCGTTGGCAGGAAATACTGCTTTTGTGCCGCTAAAGCAAGTGGCATGAAAAGCAAACAGAATAAAGCGAATCTTTTCATGTGTTACCTCCTAATCTTTAAATTCCCAGAATCCCGTGCCAGTTTCAGGGTCAAACTTCCTGCCGATAGCACCGCCGACAGTTGGACGCAGTTCTATCTCAGCAGTATAGAGAACGGTTGTGGCCTTAAGATGTCCTCCCGCCATTCCATGCTGGCCGTCTTTCTTGAAAGAGAACAAGGCATGAGTATGATGGTAGAGTTTGCCGTCAGCGTCTCTTACGACATTGCCGTTGAGTGATACCAGTTCCAGCATCCTTTCTAAATGTTCAGTCTCAAAACTGCCAGTTTCGGGAATGAACACCTGCAGCTCTGCACTCTGACAGCCGCCGATTCCAGAGAATACGGCAGACGGTATGGATTCCTTTTCGCAGATTTCGAGGAGGTTACTGATAATCTCGTCACCTCGATCCATACGGATATAGTAGTTATCACCTATCTTTCTGTATTCCATCTTAAACTATTGTTAATGTTTGGTGCAAAAGTACGAAAAATCGATTAGAAATCAGTACCTTTGCCCTCCGATTTAATAAGAATTGTGATATGGACTACCTGCCGAAAGATCCTGCCATACTGGTTTCGAGCGTGAATATGCTCCTGAGAGATGAGGAGTTTGACACGCTGGAATCACTGTGCTATAACTTCGGCACGGAGCCGAAAGAGATAAAGAATTACCTTTACGGACACGGATTTGTGTATAGTGAGAAGCAGAAGCAGTTCCGTCCGATAGGATATGATAAAGTAACAAAATGATAACAAAGGATAGTATCGAGACCGCCTACAGTTTCCTGCATCAGAAGCAGAGAATCTATGTTCATTCTACGCTCGACTGGCAGAAGGATGACATAGAGTTGGCCATTTCTGACTATGCCAATGACATGAGCCAGGAACTGTATGATGCCATCAGTGGCGGCAGGGCTGACTTCCTCCGTGACCACAAACGGTTTCAGGAGGACATCACCAAAGCTGTGGAGATACTTGAAAAGATGCTATAACGAATATGGAGATTTTTGAAGAGCCGCTCGGCGACGAAAGGAGACGCTTGTTAGAACAAGAATTGAGAAAAGACCTGCATCAGTTTCTGCTGAGCATGAAGGAGGTGGATAATAGGATGCCGGAGTGTCCTGACGTGGAGGAGAAATGGGAAGAGATAGCCAAGGCATACATCCCCGATGGCATCCGCGAATTTCAGGATTTCCCGTCGGCCTCACTCGGCTGGATGATGTATATCGGCATGGCCGTGGCGAAGATGTGGGACACGGAGTGGGAGATTTATTCTAAGATTGAAGACCTCTATGCCTATATGCGTGACAAGCGGGGCTACGATGCGATGGATGAATACATCCGCGAGGAAGTGCTGCAGTTGCAGGGGGTGGACTACACTGTTCTGGAAAAGGTGACTGGCGAGTGTGCCTCGCGGGTCTATAATGCCCTGATGCACCAACGACTTGAACCAGGCACGAAGGAGGCCTTCAATGGCTACGTCGCCTGCCTGCACCAGCTCTATTTGATGGGAGCCGCTATGCAGTTGAAGCGTATGGGCTATCATATGACGAAAATGAATTGATTAGAATGATGAAAAGAATAATTGTTTATGCACTGCCAGCTTTATTGTTTGCTGGCTGCCAGACGAAGAATGCGACGGAAGCCGAGAGGTTTGACGCAAGCGTCAGGAAGGAGCTGCCCTTCGCCATTGACTCCCTATGCTGGCTCGATGGTGTAGATATGGCAACGTATCGGTTTGCTTGTCGGGACTATGTAGCGACAGCGCCTGACGCATTCATCGGACCAGATGGAGAACTGAATGTATATAAAACGACGATTTTGGAGAAGCCGATACGTCAGGCGGAAGATATGATATGGCGCAATGTCGTGGTGTCGAAGAAGAACCAGCGCATCATCTGCATTGACCGCTATCTGAGCGAAGGTCGCACGAAGGGCTTTGTCTATGTACTGCAAAGTGAATCGAAGCGGTTTCGGACGCTGGGGCCGTACCATTGGGATGTGAGCGACTCGCACAATATCGAGATGGCTGGCGGCATCCTTGAGCATCTGCGCCAACTGACACTGAGAAGGATGAAGAACGATGGGCGCTATACGGTACCTGCTTCGCAAAACGACTACTGGACGTTGATATTCCATGCCGACTCGCTCATGGACGACGGACTGTATGCAGAGGCGAAACAAGCGTATGATCTGGCGTTCACGGAGGACCGCTATATCCTGCCGAGCCATCTGTCGACGGTAGCAAAGAAGATGATGGGTATACACAAAGATGAAACAGCGCTCGACTATCTCAGCCATCGCGTCAAGATGGAGCAGGATTTCTACGAAGAGCCGCTGCACTCGACGTTCCCGCAACTGCGCGACACATTCGAGTTGCGCCAGCACAAGTGGGGCTACGACCTCGCCCAGAAGCAATATTTAGAGTGGATCTTCGAGCGCGACCAGTACAATCGTATGCTATGGTTCCTGGCCTCCAGCAAGCGCACGGAATCTCCTGAACGCATTGAGAAGCTCGCACGACGGGCAATGGATACGGACAGCACCAACCTTCAGTTGGTAAGCCGCATCTTGTCCGAAACGGGCTACCCACGAAAGTCGAAGGTGGGCGACTTCGCGTCGCAGACCGTCTGGATGATTATCCAGCATAGCGACTTGGGGCGCATCAAGCAGTTCCTGCCACAGTTGGAGGAAGCCGTCCGACGAGGCGATTTGGCCCCTGCCTACGTCGCCGCCACGAAAGACCGCATCGACATCCGCGAGGGCCGTCCGCAGAAATACGGTACGCAGTTCAATGCCCCATTGTTGGATGCGTCGCGTGTCAACGAGTGGAGAAAGGAGGTAGGATTGCCGCCAATGGAAGTAATGAATAAACGAGAATGAGCTTCATAAAGTACATAGCAGACGAGAGCCACTACAAGGAAGTCCTTACATTGGTTGAAAAGGCAAAGCGGACAGTGTGGATTGGTACGGCAGACATCAAAGATCTGTACGTCGATGACAAGCCGTTCCTTGCCTTGATAGCCTCTTTGCTGAAAAAGGGCGTGGAAGTCAGACTGATTCATGCCAAGGAACCGGGGACAGCATGGAGGGAGGATCACGAGAAGCATCCTGTTCTCTATGACGGCATGGAACGTGTGCTGTGCCCGCGAGTCCATTTCAAACTCATTATCATAGACAGTTCAATAGCCTACGTCGGCTCTGCAAACCTGACAGGCGCAGGCATGGGCATGAAGTCACCCAAGAAAAGGAACTTCGAGGCGGGCATCCTGACTGATGACCCAGAAATGCTTGATGCCGCCATCGAACAGTTCGATAATGTATGGATAGGCAAGTTTTGCAAGGACTGTGGCCGCAGGGAGTATTGTTCAGACCCGATTAAATAATTAAAATATGACATTTAGATACGCAACATTGAATGATCTTGATTGTGTCATAAGGTATATAAATCTTATTCCAATCCGTGAACATAGAAAAAAAATAGCCACAATCACGAAGGAAAAACTTGAAAAGTGGCATTTAATGTACCATGCCTTTGTTGTTTTGGCAGAAGATAAAGGCGAGGTAGTTGGATATGCTTTGTTCTATCCTGTTGTCGACTTGTATTCTGTTTCACCCCTGATGCATATAGAAGATATATTCATAGATGCCCCCCTTCGTAGAAAAGGATATGGAAGAGAATTTATGCGTTATCTCGCAAATATTACCAAAAGCAGCAAATGGTCAGGAATGGAGTGGAATGCACCAGACTGGGACTCTGAGGCAATCGGCTTCTTTGATAAGATTGGGGCAGAAAGAGAGGCAGGACGTATTTATTTTCGACAAAACATTGTTAAATAGAAATGGAAACGAGGAAACATATAGCTGCAGAGAAGAAGAGGTGCGGAAGTCATAACTGCGCTCAGGCTATTCTTCATACCTATGCCGATATAGCCGGAATTGATGAAGAACTGGCCATGAACATTGCCAACTCCTTTGGAGCGGGAATGGGAAACATGGAAGGAACATGTGGAGGAATTGTCGGTGCTGGCCTCGTTCTGGGATTGGTCAATAAGGATAAGCCAAAGTCAATGAAACAGATGCGCCAGATAATGACCAAGTTCCAAGAGAGAAACGGAGTAACGCAATGTAAGCTTCTGAAGGGTGTCGGTACAAAGGTAGTACTCCGCGAGTGTCCTGACTGTGTAGCTGATGCAGCAGAGTTTTTGGAAGAAGAATTAAATCAAGATTAAACCATTATGTTAGAGCATATCGCAGATTTCACAGCCTGGCCTATTCTGACAGGTATCTTGGTAGGCTACATCGCCAACCGCATTATGAGCGGTGAAGGCAAAGGATGTTGCATGAACTTTATTATCGGCATCATTGGCAGTTATGTCGGCACATTCATCAGTCACCTACTAAATATAGAACTGCTGGGCAAAGGCTATCTCACCAATTTCGTGTTCTGCGTAGTAGGAGCGGTTACGGTGTTGTGGATTTGGAAGAAACTGTTTGATTGATGGAGAAGATTAAGTGTACCATAGAGCGAATCACGTTCCAGAACCCAGAGAACGGCTATTCTGTCCTACAGGCCACCATCAAGGGCTATAGGGAAGAACAGACTATCGTCGGTACATTCCACGAGGTAACGGTGGGTGCAGTCCTGACGGTGGAGGGTAATTGGCGCGTCGATAAGCGATATGGCAGACAGTTCGCCGCTGAGAAATGGACAGAGGAACTACCAGCCGATATTATAGGTATAGAAAAGTACCTGGGAAGTGGTTTGGTTAAGGGCATCGGACCAAAATTCGCCAAGCTCATAGTCGCTAAATTCGGGTTAGAGACCTTTGATATAATAGAGAATGATGCCGATAAACTACTTGAAGTGTATGGTATCGGTAAAGGCCGGGTAGAAAAGATCCGTGCCTCATGGGAGAAACAGAAGGACGTAAAGGACATTATGGTATTCCTTCAGGGGCATGGTGTCAGTTCTACCTATGCAGCCAAGATATACAAGGAATATGGCAAAGAGTCCATTGAGAAAGTACAGGAGAACCCATATTGCCTCGCTGATGACATCTGGGGTTTAGGTTTCAAAACAGCTGATGGAATAGCGGAAAAGCTAGGTTATGAGAAAAACGACCTGCGCCGTTGCCGTAGCGGTATCTTCTATACCCTCAACCGTCTTTCAGAGGATGGGCATTGCTATTCGGAGCGTGAACAGTTATTGAAGTCAGCCAAAGAACTACTCCAGGCAGACGAGGAACCAATTACCCAAGCCCTCGATCAGATGATTGAGGCAGAGGACTTGATACTTGATGAAGAGGCAATCTTCCTGCCACCGTTCTACTATTCTGAGGTGGGTGTGGCAAACAAGATAAAGAGACTTCTGGAGGATTCAAGCGGAACTCTCTTTGATGGCACACTAGATATAGAGGCAATTGTCAAGCAAACCAGCATCCAGTACGATGACGTTCAGGTTGCAGCAATCAAACAAGCCGTCCAGTCGAAAGTCATGGTGCTAACTGGTGGCCCAGGCACAGGTAAGACAACGACTACCTTGGGCATCATAGCGGCCTTGGAGTCTTTGGGGCAAAGCATCCTCTTAGCAGCACCCACTGGTAGAGCTGCCAAAAGAATGAGTGAGGCCACTGGTAAAGAGGCTAAGACCATACACCGTTTGCTAGAATTCAATCCCGCTGAAGGATATGGCCGTAACGACGAGAACCCATTACAAGGGGGTGTGTTGATAGTAGATGAAGCCTCCATGATAGACGTTATCCTGATGAACTCTCTCTTAAAGGCCGTCCCTCCCTACATGAGGGTTATCATCGTAGGAGATATAGACCAGTTGCCAAGTGTAGGGGCTGGAAACGTTTTGAGGGATATTATAGATTCTGGTGTAGTACCTGTAGTAAGACTCACAAGAATATTCAGGCAGGCACAGTCGAGCAGGATTATCACTAATGCCCACAAGATTAACCAGGGCACCTTCCCCGATATCAGCAACGGGCGCACGTCCGACTTCTTCTTTATTAAGGAGGAAGACCCCGAGCGGGCGGCGCATGAAATCGTCAACATCGTCCGCAACCGCATTCCCAAGGCATACCACGTTAGCACCAACGACATCCAGGTGTTGGCCCCGATGCAGCGCAGTGTGGTGGGAGCCACCAACCTGAACATCGCCCTTCAGGAGGCTATCAACCCCGTTGGCGACAGCCTTTCGCGCGGCGGATTCAAGTATCGTCGGGGCGATCGCGTGATGCAGATACGCAACAACTACGACAAGGACGTGTTCAACGGCGACATCGGTATGGTGGAACACGTTGACATGGAGGAGCGGACGCTGACTGTTTCGTTCGACGGCAACAGCATTGAGTACGAGGATTCTGAACTTGACGAGCTGACGCTGGCCTACGCCACCACCATCCATAAGTCGCAAGGCTCGGAATACCCCGTTGTGGTCATGCCCCTGTTGATGACCCATTTCGTGATGCTCCAGCGCAACCTCGTCTATACAGGCATCACCCGTGCGAAGAAACTCTGTATCATCGTCGGCACCACGAAGGCCCTGGCCTACGCCATCCATAATATGGTGGTGCTGAAGCGTAACACAAGGCTGAAGGAGCGACTAACAGATAAATCAAACAAGCAATATGAATAGAAAAGATATTGAAACATTCGTAGAGATTCAGAACCGTTTGCATGCGTATAGTAAGAATGTCCTGACTACACTGGCCAAGGATTACCCTGAATGTGGAATCAGCGATATAGCCAGGGTATTAGGTCTTGATGTAATAGGCGATTATTTGCAACTCACTTATTCGAGTTATCCATGTGCATTACCCCTATATATTCCCCTCCAGTACGTTGAGAAAGAGGATGTGGAAGGTTTTTGCAAGGCTCACGCTGAGAAGGTAAGGAAAGAGGGTAAGTTGCTGAGTCAAGAAGAGTTCATTGAAAAGGCATATCATAACCAGTGGATGAGATTTTATGAACTCTTTGATGTTCAAATGACCGACAGTGAAGCCGATTTGGACAGAGCCAGAAAGAAACTGCATGGACTCATTGAGACGATGACCTATGTACTACAACAGGCAAAACAGCAGGGCAAGGCAGATAAGAAGGTAGATTATTTCACAGAGAAGGAGCTACCCCAGCTCAATGGTACTTTTATACAGTTTCTGGAGTGGGCTAAGTCCGATGAATTCTGGTCTATTCGTAAGAAAGATGAAAGGCAAAGAGCTGCTGAAATCAAGGCAGAAATGCTGAAGGAGCAGAAAGAAACAATCAAGCTTATTAAGGAATGTGAACACAGGGCCGAAGAAGAGCTACAGATAGCTCAGACGGTACTGAACAATATAGAGACGGAATTATAACACCGAATGGCGCAGGCATTGGTTACTTATTCAGTACGGGATGTATCTAGAAGTTTCCGAGGTTTCATGACTACGCCGAATATAGCTGATGCTGTTAGATACTGCTGCCTGTGATGGGT
>JAEETC010000293.1 GCA_016286585.1 Prevotella sp.
TTTCATCTGCGGATTGCTGGCCACAAATTGGCGAATACGGGCCATCGCCTCTCCGAGGGCATCAATCTTATAAGGCACGGAGAAATCGAGCGATGGGTCATTGGAACGTTTAGGGAGTAGCGTGAAAGGCGACAACTCTTTATCACGATGGTGGTGATACAGCGTATAGGCAAACATCATGGCCAGCATCAGCACACCCGAAAAGGGGAAGCCCCACCATACCATACCAGGAATGAAGAAGGCAAAGGCACCGATGACAAGGTCCATGAAAAGCATCTGACAGGTGAAGAGCGCACCGCTGGCAAAGCGGCGCCCCATCAACTGGAACACCACACGCATGATATTCATCACGCCAATAGGCACTAGCGAAAGCGAGAAGATGCGTAAGGCTTGCGACAATGTATCAATGCTGTCAGCACCACGGGCACCGAACACCCAAGCCACTGCCTGAGGCGCAATTATGATGGCCAATGTGAGCAGGAAGAGTAGCGAACAAACTACCCATAAGGCATGGTTTACCAGCAGACGGAGACCAGTGATATCATCGTCGCCAGTGAGGAATCCGCCAATGGAAATCATCGAAGTCTCCACCCCGCTCATGGCTATCAAGACGAGGGTGAATACTTCCATACATACACTCCAAATGAACATGCCACTATTGCCCAGCGTGTAGATGATGGCGGAGTTAAGCACCATCAGACCTGCCATGAGAGCTACCTCACCTACTGTCAAGGGGATGCCCTCGGCTATGATCTCACGAGAAATTCCGAGGAAGCCACCACTGGGCATGCGGAAGCGCAACTTACTGTTGTGGTAAAGATGAGAGCAGAGGATGACTACCACGACCAAGTAAATGCAAACGTTTGCACGAATAAAAGGCTTATTCTCTGATGGTTAAGAGAACACCGAAAGTGAATATTTCGTATCTTTGCACAAACAGTAATAATAACTAAAGGCAAATTTTTATGAGAATCGCTTTCAATCTTGAATACCAGACCACCTTCGGAGAAGAACTGGCATTAAACATCCTGACGGATGGTAAGACCGAGCAGCACAAGATGACAACCCTCGATGGTTATCACTGGTTGTGCGAGCTGAGTAAGGCCGTGAAGACCAAGACGCATATCGACTACTTCTACAGTGTGATGAGAGGTGACGAGCAGACCCGCTGCGAGTGGCTCACAGAGCCCCACAGGCTGGAGTTTGTCGCTACCAAGGGGGCACGTTACACAGTGTACGACCACTGGATCGACATCCCCGAGGACTCATACTTCTACTCTTCGGCCTTCACAGAGTGTGTGGCAGCCCGTGAGCGCCACATGAGTGAGGAGACCGCCTACGGCAAGACTATACGCATGAAGGTACGTGCCCCACAGCTACGCTGGAACGAGCGTCTGGCTGTCATTGGCGGTGGTGAGGCCCTGGGTAACTGGGAGGCTTTGCGCGCCCTGAACATGGCCGAGCATGAGAACAACGAGTGGGTTATCACCCTCGATGCCGAGAAACTGCCTGAGACCATCGAGTTCAAGTTTGTCTCACTCGACGAGGAGATCGACGTGACACCTCTTTGGGAGAACGGTATGAACCGTACGGTGAAGATCCCCAAGCTCGAGCAGGGCGAGGTCGTGGTCTACGAGTTGTCACAGGCCTTCTTCCCCGTCTATCCCTGGAAGGGTGCTGGTACCGTCATCCCCATCTTCTCACTGCGCAGTGAGGGCAGCTTCGGTGTGGGCGACTTCGGCGATCTGCAGAAGATGATCGACTGGTGTGCCAAGACCAGACAGCGCGTGCTCCAGGTACTGCCCATCAACGATACGAATATGACATTCACCTGGCAGGACAGCTATCCCTACAACTCCATTAGCATCTATGCTCTCCATCCACAGTATACCGACTTCAGACAGTTGCCGCAGCTAAAAGACAAGGAGCGCAAGGCTTACTACGATGCCCTGCAGAAGGAACTCAACGCCCTGCCACAGATCGACTATGAGCGAATGAACAACGCGAAGATGGCCTATCTGCGCGAGCTCTATGCCCAGGAAGGCAGTAAGATGATGAAGACCGAGGCCTTCAAGCAGTTCTTCGAGCAGAACAAGGAGTGGCTCGTGCCCTACGCAGCCTTCTGTCACTATCGTGACCTCTACGGCACACCTGCATTCACAGAGTGGCCTGACCACAAGACCTTCACTGCAAAGGAGCGCGAGGCGATGTCGAAACCAACCACCAAGATATATAAAGAGGTGGCTTTCTGGTACTTCGTACAGTTCAACCTCGACCAGCAGATGCGTGCTGCCCACGCCTATGCCCGCAAGAACCGTGTCATCCTGAAGGGTGATATCCCCATCGGCATCAGTCGCGACGGTGTAGAGGCCTGGGTAGAGCCGAAGTACTTCAACCTGAACGGACAGGCCGGTGCCCCACCCGATGCCTTCTCTGCCAACGGACAGAACTGGGGATTCCCCACCTACAACTGGGACACGATGCTCGAGGACGGCTGTCAGTGGTGGGTACGCCGCTTCCGGAAGATGGCCGAGTATTTCGATGCCTATCGCATTGACCACGTCCTCGGATTCTTCCGTATATGGGAG
>JAEETC010000294.1 GCA_016286585.1 Prevotella sp.
GGATGCCATGACCATTGTCGGTGATGGTGAGCGTAGCTGGCGTGGTGACTTCAAGTGTGACAAGTCCTTGTGTCGTCCCGATACTCTCCACAGCATTCTTGACGATGTTGATGAGCACCTGCTGGAAAAGGACGGTATCAAGATGAACGGGTACGGCTTCGTCGGTCAAACGGAAGTCAATATGGACGTGCGCCTGCGTACACAGGTTTTCGAGGAAGGGGCGACAGGCTTCCACCTCCTCGCTGAGGTCGCAGAGTTGCAGTTGCGGTTGCGGAATCTTTACTACTTCGGCAAAGCGTGATACAAAGGATGAGAGGGCGGTGAGCCGCTCGGCTTCGTCGCCAGTGAGACTGCCTATGATGCCCGCCACGCTATTGTTCACCTCGTGGGCAATCATACGGATGACGCGCTCGTAGGCTGCTTTCTCGGCAAGGCGTATTTCTGATGTCAGTGACTCAATGAGGAAGAAAGGATGCTGGAAGCCTCGGTCAGGAAAACTGAGGTGGCTGATGCGGAAGAGTTGGGGGCCGCCAGGAATGCGTACGGTGGTCGTCTCGCCAAGAGGCAGTGCGTGGATGGTTTCCTCGATACTTGGCGACAGCATCTCACGGGCTGCGGGATTCATGGAAGTCGTATTGCCGTCGAGGTCACACTGGATGACACCCATCGGCGAAGCATCGATAAGCAGGTTGAGGAAGGTGTATTGCTCTTCGAGCCTGAGGTGCTCGCTACGCAGACGACCCAGCAGGTCGTTGAACGTGCGGACGATGATGTCGGTCTCATGTTGTCCCGAAGGAGCGAGGCGCGTCGTCAGGTCGAGTTCCCGCACCAGTTCCATGCCGCCAATCAGGGTATCGTACGGTCGGATGGTCTTGCGGTAGAAGTACCAGAGATAGAACAATATCAGGACTACAAAGCCCTCGGTGACGTAGAACAATGTGGGGTGACTGCGGAACGTGGCGAAGAGTGCTACGCCGGCCAACAGGACAATGCCTACTGCAAGGAGGAGGAAATAATGCTTCAGCTTCATAGTCCGTGCTTTTCTATTTTGCGGTACAGGGCACCACGGCTGATGCCTAATTCCTTAGCGACAAGAGAGAGGTTGCCGTTGTGCTTGGCAATGCAGGCTGCAATGGCATTGCGCTCCATGGAGTCGAGGGTGGCGGGTTCTGTGCCTATCGGTTTCCCCGACGGAATATCCTTGGACAAGAGCGCGAAGTCGGCGGCAGTGAGCTGACTGGCGGCAGGATCTTTCATCAACAGCGCCCTTTCCACCAGATTCTTCAGTTCTCGGATATTACCAGGGAACGGAAGCGTCTGGAGATAGCCGATGGCCTCTGTCGAGACGGTGACAGGCGGGAGGCCGTTTGCCTCACAAGCCATCCGAAGGAAGTGATTAACCAATAGCGGTATGTCCTCACGGCGGTCACGCAGAGGGGGCAGATGGAGGTTGATGATATTGATACGGTAGAACAGATCCTCACGGAAAGTCTTTTCCTCAACCATCGCGCGAAGGTCGGCATTGGTGGCGCATACCACACGGACATCCGTTCGGCGTGTCTGACTGTCGCCCAGCACCTCGTAGGTCTGGTCTTGCAGCACTCGCAATAGTTTCACTTGGCTGGCCAATGACAGTTCACCAATCTCATCGAGGAAGATGGTGCCGCCCTTGGCCAGTTCAAAACGGCCGATACGGTCGGCCTTGGCATCAGTAAACGAGCCTTTCTTGTGGCCGAACATCTCGCTCTCGAACAGCGACGTGGAAATACCGCCGAGGTTCACCTTCACAAACGGCCCGTTAGCCCGTTGGCTCTGTCGGTGAATAGCCTCTGCGATGAGTTCCTTGCCCGTACCGCTCTCACCTGTAATCAAGACGGGCGCATTGGTAGGAGCCACGCGGGCTACAGTGGTAAGAATGCCAGAGAGGGAGGTGCCGACAATCGGCGAACTTTGGATGGGCTGAGCCGCTGGACTTGCATTCTTTATCTTGATGGCCGTCTCAATCCTGTCTAATAGCACACCATTGTCCCACGGCTTGGTGATGAAGTCGAAGGCGCCGGCACGCATGCCCTGTACGGCCAAATCGATGCTGCCCCAGGCCGTCATCAGGATACAAGGCACCTCGGGGCGGAACACCTTTACCTGCTTCAGCAGCGTCAGTCCTTCCTCGCCGTCAGTGGATATACTATAGTTCATATCCATCAGCACCAGCTCCACCGCCGGTGTGTTGCGGACAATCTGCATCGCCTCCTTCGGCCCCTCGGCCAGGGTCACTTCATACTCGTTGCGCTCCAGTATGAGTTTCAGCGAGAGCCGTATGTTTTTATCGTCATCAACTACGAGAATCATCGAATTAATTTACTATTTGACTATTTACAATTTACGATTTATTCCGACTGTCGAATGAAACGTGTTTTCCTCTCCTCAATGACACGCTTGTAAGTGCGTTTCATCTTGTCATTCAAGAAGGAGTGGTCGATGAGTGCGTATGTCTCTTGTGGAATCTCCATAAACATATCGAGCACGGAGGCAGCACGTTTCTTCGGCAATCCGATTC
>JAEETC010000295.1 GCA_016286585.1 Prevotella sp.
CCACCACGAAAGAACTTACCAATGCCGCCATCACATCGAGAATGGCAGGGATATTCAGTTGGAAGTAGGGTTGCAGCGCCTCTGCTTTTTCTACCGCCATCGAGGTCTCCGTATCTGTCAGCATGGGAAAGAGTGCCGAGCCGGTGGCGAAGGCCAACAAGCCGGCCAGGATGGTGTCTGCGTAAGCCAGTCCTACCGTCAGCAGCAACAGGCGGCCAGCCGCCTTTCCGATGTCGGCGATGGCAGGGGTGACCAGGCCGATGATGATGAGCGGGATGAGGAAACCCAGGAACTGACTGAACACATAGTTGAACGTCACGAACACGCGCACCAATGCCTCTGGCAGCACGTTACCAAGCACGACCCCCAAGACGATGGCAATCACGATGCGAGGCAACAATCCAAATCTCTTCATACCTTATATATTATTATTCATACTGCAAAGATGAGAAAAATATCTGAGATGAGTATGGGAAATCACTGATATTTCAGTTTTTTTCATATTTTAGTTTGGTGTTATGAAAATAGTTGCGTAATTTTGCAGTAGATTTGATGATATAGGTGACAAATGTAACCATTCGTTATGTACGAGGAACAGTTAGTATATATTGACTCATCCTACATGATGTTCTACGGTGGTGCGGCCGTATTGGCGCTCGTTGCATGTATCTATCTGCTGTTTCGCCGCAGCAACGCGCTCGTGCCGGGAATCACCCCTCCGCTGCGTCTGCGCCGCTGGACGGCAGCCTTCTTTGCCGTGATGTTCCTGAGCCATCTGTGGTGGTGGCTGATTATCCATTACGCCTTAATTGGCGACCTCTGGTTGAACTTTATGGTGGCAGCCAGTCTTGACTGCCTGATGGTGGTGCCGACTTTAATGGCCGTCATGGTCATTATGCTGCAAGACCGCCGGCGGCCGCTCTGGCCCATTGCTGCGATCCAGGTGCCCGTGGTGGCCTTTTTTGCGGTGTGCATACCACAGCGCAGCAATACCATCGTGCCATTGATACGGTACTATTTCCTGTTTCTGGGCGTTGGCTTTATTATATATATGGTGTTAGCCCTGCGGCAGTACAGACTTTGGCTGTGCGACAACTATGCCGACCTGGAGCACAAGGAGATCAGATATAGCCTCATGGCGTTCGTCGTGGGCCTGCTGTTTAATGTTTTTTACCTGAGTGGCAGTACGGGGATGGTTACTCAGTATGCCGTACAAGCGTTCGATTATATGTTTGTCATTCTGTTGCTGTGGCGCGTGGAGACGCTGCAGACGCTGGATGACACATCTGACACAGCCGCCGGGATGCTGGATTCGGAAGAAGACACGGCTATGCCAGCGTTAGAGACGCAGACCACCCTTCCTCCCGACATCGACCTCCTTTTGGAGGGACGTGTCGAGGCTACACAACTCTATTTGCGGCATGATATTAAAATCGGCGACCTCTGTACGGCCATCGGCACCAATCGCAGTTACCTCAGCCTGTACTTCAAGCGGCAGGATACGACTTATAATGCCTACATCAACGGCCTGCGTGTCAAGCATTTCATCCGTCTCTACTTCGAAGCCGTTGCTGCCAAGCGCACCTTTACTGTCCAGCAGTTGGCGGAGGAGAGTGGTTTCAGAAATTACGCCACTTTCGGAAAAGCCTTCAAGCAGCAGATGGGGGAGACTGCCACTGCCTGGATGCGCGATGCTGCCGAGTAGGAACCAGGAAGCCTCTGACGGGGGGGACTGGTGTGTGAAATTCACCAAGTTTCAATAGAATTCTCAAAAATTTCGATAGAATTCTCAAAAATGTGCCTTCATGCCTTCTTTTCTATTGCAAAAATCAAAGGTTTTTTGTAATTTTGCATCACTTTTTCGCATCCGATGCGATCATTGTTGATGATTAATGACTAGACATGAGCATAAGGGTATTAGATTTGCAAAAGATTGTTTTCACAGTAGTCCTGCTGGCGATGAGCACGACCCTCATCGCCCAGCAGGCATCTGCAAGCCATGAGAAGCAACCCCAGCAGCCTTCGGAGAAAGAGCAGACCATGATGCAGCGGCTCTATGAGGCGCAGATGAACGGCAGCGACTCGGATTTCTACGAGGCGCACGAGTCGTTTATGAACTATCTGAAGCAGAACCAGAACTGGGGCACATACTACCGTACGTGGATGAACCGTGTGATCTATGATGTGAATCACAAGCGATTCCATCGGGCTTTTGCCGAGATCAACTACATCGCCGACGCCATCAAGGAGCGCCATCAGGAGCAGTATCTCTATATCGTCAACATGGGGATGGGCTTCTTGTATAACGGCCGCAACCAGCCGGAGGTGGCTGAGAGTTACTTCAGGCGGGCGTTGCATGGCATCAATCTGGAGAAGGACCCTGTGGCAGCCTTCAATGTGTATCTCTCGCTGGCGCAGACGCTTAGTTTCAAGCACCCTGCCGAGGCGATGGCCTGTCTTGACAGCCTGCCGCAGCAGATGCTCGACAACCCGATGTACGAGAGCGGCGTGCTGGGATACCGCTGCATCATTGCCAACAAGCAGGGCGACG
>JAEETC010000086.1 GCA_016286585.1 Prevotella sp.
GAGGCCATTGAAACCTTCCGTCAGAGCGACAATTTCAAGGGCGACAAGCAGACTCGTGACTCTATCTTCCAAAAATTCAAGAATTACTTCAATTAATCTGACGGAAAGATGATGACCTATCAGGAGACGTGCGAATACCTATATAATGCGATGCCCATGTTCGAGAGACAGGGCGCCAGCGGTTACAAGGAGGGGTTGGACAACAGCCATAAGTTGGATGAGCATTTTGGTAAACCTCACCAGAAGTACCTGACCATTCATGTGGCAGGTACCAACGGTAAGGGTTCCTGTTCGCACACACTCGCTGCCGTACTACAAATGTGCGGATACAGGGTCGGTCTTTACACCTCACCACATCTGGTGGATTTCAGCGAACGCATCCGTGTGAACGGACGCCCTATCCCGGAAGACTATGTCATCAATTTCGTCGATAATGAAAGAACATTCATAGAGTCTCTTCAACCTACTTTCTTCGAGGTGACTACCGCGATGGCATTTAAGTATTTTGCCGACATGAAAGTAGACATCGCCGTCATAGAAGTAGGACTTGGCGGCAGACTGGACTGCACAAACATCATCACACCGGTTCTCTCCATCATCACCAACATCGGTCTTGATCATACACAGTTCCTCGGTTCTACGCTTGAGGAAATTGCCTTGGAAAAAGCCGGGATTATCAAGCAAAGAATACCTGTTGTCGTCGGAGAGACGACCCCCGAGACTAGAGCTGTATTCGAAGCCATCGCAGAAGATGCCCATGCTCCCCTGATATATGCCGAAGACCGTGCTGAGGTGATCAATTGTCAGCAATCAGAACAAGGCCTCACCTATCGTACAGAACACTACGGCATTGTGGAAGGAGAACTGGGAGGAATCTATCAGGAAAAGAACACGAATACCATCCTTTGTGCCATCAGACAGTTGGAGATGCTTGGATATATGCATCCCGTCAGTTGCGACCCAGACTCTCCTTGCCAGAATAAAGAAGTCAGAGAAGGCATGAAGATGGTGACAGAACTCACCGGACTGAAAGGCCGTTGGCAGACCATTTCGAAAGAACCGTTAACCATTTGCGATACCGGACATAATCTCCCGGGATGGATCTATCTGAGTGAGCAACTGAACTCGATCCATTGCAACCAGATGCACATTCTATTTGGAATGGTTGATGACAAAGATTTGGAAGGTGTCATGAATATTCTGCCCAAGAAGGCCACCTATTATTTTACGAAAGCAAGTACGAAGCGGGCCGTCTCTGAGAATCTCATCAAACTTTATGCCCAACAGATAGGCCTTCACGGTGATTCCTATCCCAACGTCAACAGCGCATACGAAACGATCAAAAATAGAGCAAGAGAAAACGATTTTGTGTTCATTGGAGGTAGCAGTTACATAGTAGCAGACTTCCTTAAAAGCTGCATTTAGATTTTTTAATACACCCTACAACATTTTTTTCGTCGTTTCATTCTTCCGTTTGGTTTTTTTTCTGTTACTTTGCAAAAAATATAGTAACTAAAAGCATATTTTTATGGCAAACACAACAGAAACAGCGAATGTATGTGGTCTGAAGCGCGAGAACTTCCAGGCCACAATTAATGGTAAGAAAACCGATTTGTACATCCTCAGAAACCGTAAAGGTTATGAAGTAGCCATCTCTAATTATGGTGGTGCCATCTGTGCAATCATGGTGCCAGACAAAGACGGTAAAGTAGGTAACGTGATTCAGGGTCATGACAGCATCAAGCAGTTGACCAGCGGAAATGAGCCCTATCTCTCGACACTGATCGGGCGTTGGGGTAACCGTATCTGCAAGGGACAGTTCACGCTGAATGGCAAGGACTATCAGTTGGCTCTCAACGACGGCCCTAACCACCTGCATGGTGGTGCTGTTGGCTTCAACGCTAAAGTTTGGGATGCTCGTCAGATGGGTCCCCGCTCATTAGCCCTGCATCGCATCTCATCTTACGGTGAGGAAGGATATACTGGCGAGCTCGACGTGACGGTAGAGTTCACTTTCACCGACCTTAACGAGTTGGTGATTGAGTACATGGCCACCACGAACAAGAAGACCATTGTGAACCTCACACATCACGCTTTCTTCTCTCTGGCAGGTACAGCTGACCCCACTCCGACGATTGAGGATCAGATCTGTGAGATCAACGCCGACTTCTATCTGCCTACCGACGACACCGCCATTCCTACCGGTGAAATCCTGAAGGTGGAAGGCACTCCGTTCGATTTCCGTAAGCCTAAGACTTTCGGACAGGACATCAATGCCGACCATGAGCAGATCAAGTTCGGTAAGGGTTTTGACCACAACTATGTGTTGAACAAGCGCGAGGAAGGTGAGCTGAGCTTTGCAGCCAGAATTACAGAACCGAAGAGTGGTCGTACGCTCGAGTGTTATACCACCGAACCAGGTATGCAGCTCTACACCGCCAACTACGCCAGCGGCTACAAGGGTGCCAACGGTTGCACTTTCCCGTATCGCTCGGCTGTATGTCTGGAGACACAACACTTCCCCGATACACCTAACCGCCCGTACTTCCCAAGCGTCGTACTGCGTCCGGGTCAGACCTACAAGCAGAAAACGATTTATCGCTTCGGTGTGGTCGAGTAATCAACCAAACGAAAACTGAAAAGACATTACATTATTATGAGTAATCAGAAATCAAATGGAAGTATCATCGCCATTATCACGATGATGTTCCTCTATGCCATGATTTCGTTCGTCACGAATCTTGGCGCTCCCATTGGTGTAATATGGAAGAACCAGCCTGAGATCGGTGGTTCTAACGTGCTCGGCATCATGGGTAACTTCATGAACTTCTTCGCCTATCTGTTCATGGGTATCCCGGCAGGAAAGATGTTGACAAAAGTGGGTTATAAGAAGACGGCCCTCATCGGTATCGCTGTCGGTTTCATCGGCGTACTGATTCAGTACCTCTCCGGATTCTCCGGCGGTATTCCCGGCTTCTGTATCTATCTATTTGGTGCCTTCATCTCCGGATTCTCTGTATGTATCCTGAATACGGTGGTCAACCCGATGCTGAACCTGTTGGGTGGCGGTGGTAACCGCGGTAACCAGCTGAATATGATCGGTGGTACGCTGAACTCCCTTGCTGGTACGATGACCCCGATGCTCGTGGGTGCATTGATCGGAACGGTGACAGCCTCTACCCAGATGGCCGATGTGAATCTGGTGATGTATATCGCGATGACCGTCTTTGCTGCTGCATTTGTGGCCCTAATCTTTATCCCCATCCAGGATCCCGAGATGGGTAAGGTGACGGCAGATACCGTGTTTGAGCATTCTCCCTGGTCGTTCCGTCATTGTCTGCTGGGCGTGATTGCCATCTTCGTATATGTCGGTGTCGAGGTGGGTATTCCCGGCGGTCTGAACTTCTATCTGTCAGACACATCTGCCAATGGTGCCTGGGTGAATCCAGATGCCGTTGTGAATGCAGCCACCATCGGTGGTGCTGTAGCAGCCATGTACTGGCTGCTGATGCTGGTAGGCCGTTTGTGCTCCAGCTTCATTGCCGCCAAGGTATCATCCCGTCAGCTGATGCTGATTGCCACCTTCGCCTGCATGATTCTGATTCTGGCAGCTATCTTCACACCGAAGAGTGTGACCGTCAGCATGCCGCTGATCTCCATTCTCGAGGGCACCATCACTTCTACGACTGTGCCTCTGACAGCCCTGCTGCTCGTGCTCTGTGGTCTGTTTACCTCCGTGATGTGGGCCTCTATCTTCAATCTGGCAACAGAAGGTCTCGGCAAATACACCGCTCAGGCCTCTGGTATCTTCATGATGATGGTAGTCGGTGGTGGCGTCTTGCCGGTTGTTCAGAATTTCTTCGCAGATATCTTCGGATACATGCCCAGTTACTTCGTTTACTTCCTGGCAGTAGCCTATATGTTCTACTATGCACTCATCGGTTGCAAGAACGTGAACAAAGACATCCCTGTTGATTAATTTACACCTTATTTATATTATATGGATATTGAATTTGTAAGAAGCCGTTTCATCAAGCACTTTGATGGAAAGACCGGTAACGTATATGCATCTCCCGGACGTATCAACCTCATCGGCGAACATACCGATTATAATGGCGGTTTCGTTTTCCCTGGTGCAGTAGACAAAGGCATTATGGCCGAAATGCGTGCCAATGGTACCGAAGATACGGTGATGGCATACGCCATCGACCTGAAAGATCGTGTAGACTTCAAGCTGTCCGACCCCAAGGGTCCTAAGGCATCATGGGCACGATACATCTATGGTATTTCTTTGGAAATGAAGAAGTTGGGTGTCCCCGTTAAAGGATACAATATTGCTTTCGCAGGTGATGTTCCCCTGGGTGCAGGTATGTCGTCTTCTGCTGCTATGGAGAGCTGCTTCGCCTTTGGTCTGAACGACATCTTTGGCGACAACAAGGTGTCCCAGTGGGATATGGCTCTAGCCGGACAGGCTACAGAACATAACTACTGCGGTGTGAACTGTGGTATCATGGACCAATTTGCCTCCGTCTTCGGTAAGGCTGGCTGTCTGATGCGTCTGGACTGCCGCAGCCGTGAGTTCGAGTACTTCCCATTCAAGCCCGACGGCTATCGTCTCGTCCTGCTCGACTCTGTGGTCAAGCACCAGTTGGCAGGTTCTCCTTATAATGATCGTCGCAACTCCTGCGAGAATGTGGTCAAGCATATCGCTGCCAAGCATCCGGAAGGAAAGTTCGAGACCCTGCGCGACTGCACCTGGGAACAACTCGACGAAGTGCGTGAAGAAGTCGGTGAAGAGGACTACAAGCGTGCCAAGTTCGTACTCGGTGAGAAAGACCGTGTACTGGCCGTCTGCGATGCTCTGAACGAGGGTGATTATGAGAAGGTGGGCGAACTGATGTATCAGACCCACGAGGGACTCTCGAAGGACTACGAGGTGTCTTGCGAAGAACTTGACTATCTGAACGAGCTGGCCAAAGAGAACGAAGTCACCGGTAGCCGTATCATGGGTGGCGGCTTTGGTGGATGCACCATCAACCTCGTTCGCAATGATCTCTATAAGAAGTTCATTGAAAACGCTAAGCAGAAGTTCGCAGCCAAGTATGGTCACGAGCCCAAGGTTTACGATGTCGTCATCGGCGATGGTTCCCGTAAGGTTTGCTAAGTTCGACATGTTATAAACACACATTTTAGTGTTTATAAAGGTTAAATTTTGGCGGTAAAGTGTAATTTTTACACCTTACCGCTAAATTTATATCCTATTTACTTGTGAGTTCGGAAAATAAGTAGTAAATTTACACCCAAAATCAGAAACATATACATTATAAACAACTTAAAACCTGTAAAGATGAAAACATCCAAAGGATTTCTGCTGGGTATCGGCGTAGCCGCGCTGATGCTTTCAGCATGTACTGGCAGCCAACAGACTCCACAGCTCACGGTATCGGGTCTCGACCCTGCCAAGTTTGACACCGTTATTAACGAAAAGCCCGTGAAGCTTTACACATTGACGAATGCCAACGGCATGGAAGTGTGTATCACCAACTATGGCGGTCGCGTGGTTTCTCTGGTCGTACCCGACAAGGACGGCAATCCCACTGATGTCGTGCTGGGCTTCGACAACATCGCCCAGTATGCCGACACCCTCAACAGTCCGTCGGACTACGGTTCAAGTGTCGGTCGTTATGCCAACCGCATCAAGAACGGACAGTTCAAACTCGGTGAGACAGAGTACCAACTCAAGAAGAACGATGGTCCCAACTGTCTGCATGGTGGTGGAAACACGGGTTGGATGCATCAGGTGTATGACGCTGAGCAGATCGGCGACTCTATCCTGAAGCTGACGATCGTGGCTGCTGACGATGAGAACGGATTCCCCGGTAAGGTGATGGCTGTCACCACCTATAAGGTGACTGCCGACAACATCCTCGATATAACCTGGGAGGCTGAGACCGACCGTCCGACCATCATCAATCAGACCAACCACAACTACTACAACCTGAGCGGCGACTTCACACAGGCTGGTTACGACCAGGTGCTCTATGTGAATGCCGACAACTTCACCCCGAGCGACAAGCTCTATATCCCAACGGGTGAGATCAAGCCTGTGGAGGGAACACCGATGGACTTCCGTACGCCGCACGCCATTGGCGACAGCATCCAGTCGGACTTCGACCAGATCCAGAACGCTACAGGTTACGACCACAACTTCTGCCTGAACACCTATAAGGACGGTAAGGGTGATGACACACAGGTTTGTGCCAGCCTCTACTCACCGAAGACCGGTATCTTCATGGAGATGTTCACCAACGAGCCGGGCGTACAGGTCTACAGCGGTAACTTCCAGGGTGTCGGTGCTGATGCCACCATCATCCGCAAGCATGGTATCACCTACCCCAAGCACGTGAGCGTCTGCCTCGAGAGCCAGAAGTATCCCGACTCTCCCAATCATCCCGAGTGGGTTCAGCCGACTCTGAATCCCGATGAGAAGTACTACAGTCACGCTGCATATAAGTTCTCAATCAAATAAATTGCAAATCGAATAATAAATCGTCAAAAATATTATGAATTGGAATTCAACTGAATTTGAATGGCTTGACTGGTTAGTGCTCGCTATCGGAGTCATCGCCATCGTGTGGGCAGTCTATCGCTCCATCAAGAAAGACAAAGAAAAAATGAAGGGTGCCGACTCTCAGGACTATCTGTTCGGTAAGGGCGAACCCTGGTATGTAATCGGTATGGCCATCTTCGCAGCCAATATCGGCTCAGAGCACCTCGTAGGTCTCGCCGGAACTGGTGCGAAAGACGGTGTGGGTATGGCCCACTGGGAGATGCAGGGTTGGATGATCCTGATTCTTGGTTGGCTGTTCGTACCCTTCTATCAGCTGTTGAACAACAAGATGGGCAAGATCATCACGATGCCCGACTTCCTGAAGTTCCGCTACACCCAGCGCACAGGTTCGTGGCTCTCCATCATCACGCTGGTGGCCTACATCCTGACGAAGGTCTCAGTGACAGCCTTCACTGGTGGTATCTTCTTTGAGTATCTCATCGGCCTTCCCTTCTGGTGGGGTGCCCTTGGCCTCATCGCCGTCACAGCCATCTTCACCGTGTTCGGTGGTATGAAGGGTGTAATGACTATGTCCGCCATCCAGACTCCTATTCTTATTATAGGCGCATTCGCGGTGCTCTTCCTTGGTCTGTCTACGCTGGGCGGCGGCAGTATCGTTCAGGGCTGGGAAAACATGATGGCCTTCTGTAGCACCCTTCACGACGGTTACGGAACGACACACATGTTCCACTGGGCCGACATCAACGCATCGGGCGCTCCCGACCCCCTCTATCATGAGTATCCTGGTTTCGTGGTGTTCATCGGTGCCTCTATCATCGGCTTCTGGTACTGGTGTACTGACCAGCACATCGTTCAGCGTGTACTTGGACAGCAGAAGGGCGAGAGCAACGTGGAGGTGATGAAGCGTGCCCGTCGCGGTACCATCGCTGCAGGTTACTTCAAGCTGCTCCCCGTGTTTATGTTCCTGATTCCTGGTATGGTGGCTATGGCGCTGGCTAATGGTGGATATGGCGACTTCGGCATTCAGATGGATATCGCCAACCAGCACGACACCGACGGTGCTTTCGCCATGATGGTGAAGAGCATCCTGCCTGTCGGTATCAAGGGTTTCGTGACCATTGGTTTCATCTGCGCCCTCGTCACGTCCTTAGCTGCCTTCTTCAACTCATGCGCTACGTTGTTTACCGAGGACTTCTACAAGCCCATGAAGAAAGGTCTGAGCGAAGCCCACTACGTACTCGTCGGCCGTATCGCAACCGTCGTGGTCGTCATTCTCGGTCTGCTCTGGTTGCCTGTCATGATGGGTATGGGAAACCTCTACAGCTATCTTCAGGGTATCCAGTCACTGCTAGCTCCGTCTATGGTGGCCGTCTTCACATTGGGTATTCTCTCTAAGAAGATCACGCCGAAGGCTGGTGAATGGGGTCTCATCGGTGGCTTCATCATCGGTATGCTGCGCCTGGTAACCAACGTCATCACCGATACAGGTTCTGCACAGATGGACGGCGCCTTCTGGGATGCGACCGCCTGGTTCTGGCAGACCAACTGGCTCGTGTTCGAGTGCTGGCTGCTGGTATTCATTGTTCTGCTGATGGTGTGCGTGTCGTTCTTCACGCCTGCTCCCACAGCCGAGCAGAAGGATGCCATCACCTTCACAGCAGACTATCGCAAGCAGATTGCCCAAAGCTGGGGCGTTTGGGACATTGTGGGAACACTCGGTGTCCTGTTCCTCTGTGGCTGCTTCTATTGGTACTTCTTCTAAGAACAGAAAATGACCTACTATAGTCAACACGCGAAGGTCTGGGTCTCAGTCGACTGTATCATCTTCGGCTTCGATGAGGGAAAGCTGAAGATTCTGATCGGCAAGCGCCAGATGGATCCCGGTCGCGGGGAATGGAGCCTCTACGGAGGCTTCGTTTCCAGCGAGGAGAGTGTCGATGATGCTGCGGCACGCACACTCTACGAGTTGACGGGACTGCGGAATATTTTCATGCGTCAGGTGGGAGCCTTCGGTAATGTCGACCGCGACCCGGGCGAGAGAGTGGTGTCCATCGCCTACTATGCGCTGATCAACGTCAAGGACTATGACGATGACCTCCGCCTGTCACATGGTGTCAAGTGGGTGGACATCAACGAGATTCCCCAGCTCTACTCCGACCACAACGAGATGGTCAGTAAGGCGCGGAGGATGATGCAGCAGAAACTGGCTCAAGAGCCCATCGGATTCCGTCTGCTACCCTCGCTCTTCACTCTCACGCAACTCCAGCATCTGTATGAAGCCGTCAACGGAGCCGAACTCGACAAACGCAACTTCCGCAAGCGCATCAAGGATATGGACTTCATCGAGAAGACGGAGCTGATGGACAAGACCAGCTCCAAGCGTGGTGCATATCTCTACAGATTCAACAACAGGGCCTATAATGATGCCCCGAACTTTAAATTATAATTGATAATTGACAATTGATAATTTATAATTATGCTCGAAGAACTTAAAGAAAAAGTATTCAAGGCGAATCTTGACCTCGTGAAACAAAACCTCGTGATCTTCACCTGGGGCAACGTTTCCGGTATCGACCGCGAACATGGTCTGGTGGTCATCAAGCCTTCCGGCGTCGACTACGACGTTATGAAAGTCAGCGATATGGTAGTGGTAGACCTCAAGACGGGAGAGGTGGTCGACGGTGATCTGAACCCATCGTCCGACACCCCCACGCACCTCGTGCTCTACCGTAACTTCCCCAACATCCAGGGCGTCGTTCACACCCACTCCACCTATGCCACCGCCTTTGCACAGGCTGGCCGTGATATCCCCAACATCGGCACAACTCATGCCGACTACTTCTATCAGAACATCCCCTGTACCCGCGATATGACGGAGGAAGAGGTGAAGGGCAACTACGAGTTGGAGACGGGTAACGTGATCGTCGACGAGATCCTGAACATCCGCAAGATCAATCCCGACCACACGCCTGCCGTCTTGGTGAAGAACCACGGACCGTTCTCATGGGGCACCTCTCCCGACAATGCCGTCTACAACGCCAAGGTCATGGAGCAATGTGCCAAGATGGCCTTCATCGCCTACTCGGTGAACCCCGCTCTGACGATGAACCCGCTCCTCATCGAGAAGCACTACATGCGCAAACACGGCCCCAACGCTTATTACGGTCAGAAAGGGCAAAAACATTAATATAATTATATACTCAAATAACATACAACATTATGAATAAAGCATTTGATAATTATGAGATTTGGTGGGTAACCGGTGCACAGCTCTTGTACGGAGGCGACGCAGTGGTTGCAGTCGATGGTCACTCTAAGGAGATGGTTGAAGGTTTGAACGCCAGCGGTAACATCCCCGTGAAGATTGTTTATAAAGGAACTGCCAACAGTTCGAAGGAGGTCGAAGCCATCATGTTGGCCGCCAATAACGATGAGAAGTGCGTGGGTATCATCACCTGGATGCACACCTTCTCGCCTGCCAAGATGTGGATCAAGGGTCTGCAAAAACTCCAGAAGCCCTTACTCCACTTCCACACACAGTACAATGCCGAGATTCCCTGGGACACCATCGACATGGACTTCATGAACCTGAACCAGAGCGCCCACGGCGACATCGAGTTCGGACATATCTGCACCCGTATGCGCATCGCCCGCAAGGTGGTCTGCGGTTACTGGAAAGACGAGGAGGCTCAGAAGAAGATTGCCGTGTGGGCCCGCGTGGCTGCCGGTGTGGCTGATGCCAAGAACGTACGCTGCCTGATGTTCGGTATGAACATGAACAACGTGGCTGTGACCGACGGCGACCGTGTGGAGTTCGAACAGCGTCTCGGCTACCATGTGGACTACTACCCCGTCAGCTCGCTGATGGAATACTTCAAGAAGGTCACCGACAAAGAGGCCGACGAACTCGTTGAGGAGTACAAGAAGCTCTACACCATCAAGATCGACGAGAGTGGCGAAGAAGTCTATTGGGAGAAGGTCAAGAACTCTGCCAAGGCCGAGATTGCCCTGCGCCGCGTGCTGAAGGATGAGGGCGCCACTGCCTTCACCACCAACTTCGACGACCTGGGCGATGCTGATATCGATGCTCCAGACTTCTGTGGTTTCGACCAGATTCCCGGTCTGGCTTCGCAGCGCCTGATGGAAGAGGGCTACGGCTTCGGTGCCGAGGGCGACTGGAAGACCGCCTGCCTCTATCGTACCCTCTGGGTCATCCAGCAGGGCATGCCTATCGGTTGCTCGTTCCTCGAGGACTATACCCTGAACTTCGCCGGCAGCCAGTCGTCTTGCCTGCAGAGCCACATGCTCGAGATCTGTCCGCTGATCGCCAGCGACAAGCCCAAGCTCGAGGTACACTTCCTCGGCATCGGTATCCGCAAGCAGCAGACCGCCCGCCTCGTATTCACCTCGAAGACCGGTCGTGGTATCAAGGCTACTGTTGTCGATCTCGGCAATCGCTTCCGCCTGATTTCTCAGGAGGTGGAGTGCATTGAGCCGAAGCCCATGCCCCATTTGCCCGTGGCCAGCGCCCTTTGGGTGCCCCAGCCCACCTTCGAGATTGGTGCCGGAGCCTGGATCCTCGCCGGCGGTACCCACCACAGTGCTTTCTCCTACGACATCACCGAGGAGTACTGGGAGGACTTCGCTGAGATGGTCGGCATCGAGTATGTCAAGATCAACAAGCAGACGAACACCTACGCCTTCAAGCAGCAGCTGCAGAACAACGAGATGTACTACATGCTGAACAAAGCGCTGAAATAACTGATAATTGACAATTGATAATTATGACCGCAAAACAGACAATCGAAGCAGGTAAGGCCATTCTCGGTATCGAGTTTGGCTCTACCCGCATCAAGGCCGTCCTCATCGACGAGGACAATAAGCCCATCGCACAGGGCTCACATGAGTGGGAAAACCAATTGGTAGACGGTCTTTGGACCTACTCTATCGAGGCCATCTGGTACGGACTTCAGGACTGCTATGCCGAACTCCGCAAGGACGTTCTGAAGCAGTACGACTGCGAGATCGAATCCCTCGCCGCTATCGGCTTTTCCGCCATGATGCACGGCTACATGGCTTTCAACGAGCAGCAGCAAATCCTCGTGCCCTTCCGCACATGGCGTAACACCAACACCGGCAAGGCTGCCGCCAAGCTCTCCGAACTCTTCAACTACAACATCCCCCTGCGTTGGAGCATCAGCCATCTCTATGAGGCGATTATCGACAACGAGGAGCACGTCGGCGACATCAAGTACCTGACCACCCTCGCAGGCTATGTCCACTGGCAGGTCACCGGTCAGTTCGTCCTTGGTGTGGGCGACGCATCGGGTATGATTCCCGTCGATCCCGCCACGAAGACCTACGATGCCGAGATGGTAAAGAAGTTTGACGAGCTCATCGCACCGAAGGGATTCTCTTGGAAGCTGCTCGACATCCTGCCCAAGTCTCTCAATGCTGGCGAGAACGCCGGATTCCTGACGCCGGAGGGAGCCAAGAAGCTCGATGTTTCCGGTCACCTGAAGGCAGGCATCCCCGTCTGTCCTCCCGAAGGCGATGCCGGCACAGGCATGGTGGCTACCAACGCCGTCAAGCAGCGTACAGGTAACGTCAGCGCCGGCACCTCATCCTTCTCGATGATTGTGTTGGAGAAACCACTGAGCAAACCTTACGAGATGATCGATATGGTGACCACACCCGACGGTTCACTCGTGGCTATGGTGCACTGCAACAACTGCACCAGCGACATCAATGCTTGGGTGGGACTCTTTAAGGAATACCAGCAACTCCTTGGTATCAAGGTGGATATGAACGAGCTTTACGGCAAGCTCTTCAACAAGGCCCTTGAGGGAGAAGCTGACTGCGGCGGTCTGATGGCCTACAACTACGTCAGTGGTGAGCCTGTCACAGGTCTGGCCGAAGGTCGTCCCCTCTTCGTCCGTTCAGCCAACGATAAGTTCAACCTTGCCAACTTCATGCGTGCCCAGCTCTACGGTGCTATCGGTGTGCTGAAGATCGGTAACGACATCCTGTTCAAGGACGAAATGATCCGCGTAGACCGTATTACCGGTCACGGTGGTTACTTCAAGACTCCCGGTGTCGGTCAGCGCATGCTGGCAGCAGCCCTCAACAGCCCCATCTCTGTGATGGAGACCGCTGGTGAAGGTGGTGCCTGGGGTATTGCCCTTCTGGCAGGATATGCCGTAAATAATCCCAACAAACTCTCACTTGCCGATTACCTCGAGAACGTAGTCTTCGCAGGTAACACTGGTGTGAGCATCGCCCCCACCGCCGAGGATGT
>JAEETC010000296.1 GCA_016286585.1 Prevotella sp.
TGCTGAAAGAAGTGCAGGATCTGAGTGCTAAGAATGCCGACGAAGTGGAACAGCTTCGCCTGCGTTTCCTCAGTAAAAAGGGAGAGATCACCGAGCTGATGAATGAATTCCGCAACGTGGCTGCCGACGAGAAGAAAACCGTTGGTATGAAGATCAACGAGCTGAAGACGCTGGCCACAGAACGCATCAACCAGCTGCGTGAGGAGTGCCAGACACAGGAGTCGAATGACGAGACCATCGACTTGACACGTACTCCCTACCCTGTCAAGCTAGGCACACGCCATCCGCTGACCATCGTCACCAACGAGATCATCGACATCTTCTCACGCATGGGCTTTGTCCTGGCCGACGGTCCTGAGGTGGAAGACGACCTGCACGTGTTCACTAAGATGAATTTTGCTGCCGACCATCCTGCGCGCGATATGCAGGACACCTTCTTCGTCTCCCAGCATCCCAACGATGTGACCAAGAACATCCTGCTGCGTTCGCACACCTCATCAGTCCAAGCCCGTGTGATGGAGCAGATGCATACTGAGGACGGCAAGCTGACGGCTCCCATCCGCGTCATCTGCCCAGGCCGTGTCTATCGCAATGAGGCCATCACGGCCCGTGCCCACTGCTTCTTCCATCAGGTGGAAGGCCTGTATATCGACAAGAACGTATCGTTCACTGACCTCAAGCAGGTGCTGCTGTCGTTTGCTCGCGAGATGTTCGGCCCAGACACGAAGATCCGCCTGCGCCCCAGCTACTTCCCATTCACGGAGCCAAGTGCCGAGATGGATATCTCTTGCTTCATCTGTGGCGGTGAGGGTTGCGGATTCTGCAAGCATACCGGCTGGGTGGAGATCCTTGGCTGTGGTATGGTCGATCCCAATGTGCTGGAGCTCTGCGGCATCGACTCCAAAGAGTACAGCGGCTACGCCTTCGGCATGGGTGTCGAGCGCATCACCAACCTGAAGTATCGCGTCTCCGACCTCCGCTTGTTCTCTGAGAATGATACCCGTTTCCTTGAAGAATTCGAGGCTGCCGGATAACAAATCAGCGACTTTTCAAATATAAAATAGGAGCATGGGAACCAAATCTCATGCTCTTTTTTATATATCCGGCTTCTTCAGGAGCTTGCGTTTGTCAGAATATTTCAAAAATAGCACTATCTTCTTCGCCCCTTTGTATCTAACTGATTATCATGTCATTGCAAAACTCGGATTTTAGGCTAAGTAAACTGGGACTTTACAGGCAGTAAACTCCGACTTTACCCTAACTAAAGTCCCACTTTACCCTATCTAAACTTCCAGTTTCCATACCATAAAGTCAAATTGTCAATTATTTTCAAAATCACACCTACAAAAGTCTGACAGTTCTGACAGTTGACAGTTTTAAATCAACGCCCTCTTACCTGCAAAATCCGGCTTTGAGGATGATATCTGAGTATATTTCTATAAGTATTATTATACTTATTTATAATATCAATTAATATATAATTTAATTAAATTTATTAAAATTCTAAACACTTCCTGTCCCCACCCCCTACCACTATGGTGCAATAATAAAACTGTCAACTGTCAGAACTGTCAGACAATTAACGGACGCTCGTACCCTCGTGAGCACTAGTCTGTCAATGGGCAACGGTATACGAAGCTCTCGCCGTTGACCGTGTAGTGCCAACAGACGGTAAAATCCGTACTGTTTGCAGGTTTGGACAGATTTTCAAATGTACACGATTTGTTTCCACCAGCTGCCACAGAAACAGGATTGCTAGAATAGCTCTTTGTTCTGAGCAGGCTCCCATTACTATACAGTTCACATCTCGTCAACAGAATAGCCTCATCCTTCTCATTGTTCAGTGTGCAAGTGAGCGATAAGACCACCAGACTTCCGCCAACATTGTCATAGCCAAACTCCGTCTCCGTGCTCAGCCCCTTGGAACCAATGACATCAATAAGCTTCACCACATCAGCGGCATTCACATCATCATCGCCATTCAGGTCAGCCAATCCCTCATAGAATCCTTCCGGCTTCTCGCCCATAATATGTGCCACCAGCGCATTCTGGTCAATCCTATTCACCTTCTCATCAAGATTCACATCGCCATCGACAAATTCCTTAATGTTAGTAAACTTATTCCATCCCTCCGTTGCATCGTAGGCAGCCTTCTTCCCTGCAGGAACGTATAATGTAGCTGTAGCACAAATATCATTAGGATAAGAACTAAACACATAATTCCCAATTTCAACAGGATTCTTAATTTTAGATACGACAGAGGCTAGGCCGCTGCAGCCAAAAAATATATTAAGCATTGAAAATCAGCTACTTATACGTTAAACGGTAGAAAAGTGGATTGATGGCTTTGGAATGTGCAAAAATGGGAGCAATTTTAACGTATTTAACTTTTGTTTGGGAAACGCGGAACACAAAAATGCGCTTTCTACGCCATCGCCGTCATAATCAACTGAGAAGGAGAATTGGCTGCAATGCTCGCCTTTGGCATCATCATCGAGGGTAACAGTCAACTCCAATTCCATGGTCATCCGTCAATATTTTCTAA
>JAEETC010000297.1 GCA_016286585.1 Prevotella sp.
TTCTCGCCGGGCAGGTCGATGCCCAGCGGGTAGCCGAAGCCCATGCTCACCATATAGTCGCGCCAGGTATCCATCGCGTTCTGAACCGTCTTATATTTCGAGATATTGGTGTTGATCATGTGGTAGAGTCCCCAGCAGAAATAACCGTTACACGATGTGCTGAGCGCAGGCACCAGCGGCAGCGGCGCAGCATGGCCGTGGCAGCCCACATGTAGTCCCTTGAAATTGAAACCGTGACCGCAGGGATACATCGTCGAAGGGGTGATCACGCCCTCGGTCATGAACGTCAAGCCCTGGGTGGTCTTGAACGTGGAGCCCGGCGGATACTGGCCCATGATGCTTCGGTTCAGCAACGGTTTCCACACATCCTGCGACAGCAACCGGTGGTTCTTCGAACGCTGGCGACCCACCATCATCCGGGGGTCGTAGGAAGGCGACGACACCATACAGAGCACCTCGCCCGTCGACGGTTCGATGGCCACGATGCTTCCGATCTTGCCTTCCAACAGCCGCTCGCCGAGCAACTGGAGGTCGGCATCGATACCGAGTGTCAGGTTCTTGCCCGGCTTGGCGCGATGGTCCAGTTCGCCGTTCTTGTAACGGCCCTGTACCCTTCCGTGGGCATCGCGCAGCAAGATCTGAATACCTTTCTCGCCACGCAGCTCCTTCTCATAGCGGCGCTCCACACCGAGCTTGCCGATATAGTCGCCGGGCTGGTAATAGTCGTCCTCCTCGATATCCGCAGGCGACACCTCGGCGACATCGCCCAGCACGTGGGCAGCCATGTTATAGCTGTACTGCCTCACCGTTCGCTTCTGCACATAGAAGCCGGGGAAGCGGAACATCTTCTCCTGGAACACGCTGAAGTCCTTGTCGCTGAGCTGGCTCATGAACAGCTGCTGCGTATAGCGCGAATAGCCGGGATTGCGGTTGCGATCCTTCATGGTTTCCATGCGGCGGTCGAACTCCTCGCGGGTGATGCCCAGCGTCTGACAGAACTCCAGGGTGTCGAGCCGTCCCTTGGCCTCGTTCATCACCACCATGATGTCGTATGAGGGCTGATTGAACACCAGCAGTTTCCCCTGCCGGTCGAGGATATTGCCGCGCGACGGATACTCGATCTTCTTCAAGAAAGCATTCGAGTCGGCGCTTTTCTTATAGTCGTCGCTGGTGATCTGCAGCATGAACAGCCGGATGAGATAGACGATGACGATAAATATCGCCACTCCGCCAATCACGAAACGCCTGTATGAGAGATCGTATTTATTCACTTCGAACGGACACTATCAATAGCGATCATCAGGATCATGGTCAGCACGGTGCTGCCGACAGTGCGCAGAAGCCATAGCTGCCATTCAAAGAAGTTGAAGGCCTCTAAGGCAAAGAACACCAGACAATAGAGGAAAGTGAGGATCAGACTGAAGGTCAGGTACTTCGTCCATCCCAGCGTGGCCGATTTTACCTCCAGGTTATCCGCCGAGTCGCGGGGCACAAAGAGCTCCAGCAGGTAAGGCTGCAAGAGGGCGACCAGCGTCATCGTGCCCGAGGCCATGCCCGGGGTGTTCGAGAAGAGGTCAATCAGCAGTCCCAGGCAGAAGCTCCACGCCAGCACCTCGCCCTTCGCGCTGTTGCGGGGGAAGGTGATGACAAAGAAGACGTAGAGCAGCGGCGTGGCCACATTGAGCAGCCACACATGGTTCAGCACGAGCACCTGCACCAGCAGAAGTGTCACGAACATGATCAGTCGGTTGATAATACTACCTGCCATCCTTGTCTCCTACTTTATTTCTTGTTGACCACATTGATCGAGTCGCGGGCGGCCTGCAACAGGGCAGCCCGTTCGGCAATGCTCTTGTCGCTGATGACGCACACATCGCGCAGGCAGCTGAAGTCGGTACTCAGGCGCACCTTCAGCTTATACGACAGTCCGTCGCGGGAGTTGTAGGCCTGTTCGATTTTTCCCACCGACACGCCGGAAGGGAAGATCGACGAGAAGCCGCTGGTGACGATCCACTCGCCGAGCCGGAACTTCGCGTGGCGGGGCACATCCTCGACATAGGCCACCGTGGGGTCGCCGCCGTACCAATGCAGGTAGCCGAAGTACCCCCTGTTGCGGATGGCGCAACTGATGCGCGACGAGGTGGCATTCAGCACGGGAATCACCACGGAATAATGGTCAGACACGAGGTACACCACGCCTACCACACCCCTGCCGCAGGCTACGCCCATGTCCACCTCCACGCCGTCGGCACGGCCCTTGTCGATGGTCATCAGGTTCTCCGTCTTGTGCACACTATTGTCCACCACCTTGGCCGGAATCAACTTATACTGGCTCAGGAACTGCAGTTCGTTGCGCTCCATCACCGTCGTGTCCTTCGTCAGGTCGACATAGAGTCGCTTCAACTGGTCCACCTGCCGTTCAAGATAGAAATTGCGGGTGGTGAGTTCCTCGTTGGCCTGCGAGAGGGTGAAGAACTTCGTGGCCTCACTCTCCCACTCGTAGACCTTACCTGCCACGGCATTGGCTGAAGAGAACCAGGCACT
>JAEETC010000298.1 GCA_016286585.1 Prevotella sp.
CCATAACCCTCGGCCTTCTGGTC
Source organism: Prevotella sp. (assembly GCA_016286585.1). Taxonomy (GTDB): domain Bacteria; phylum Bacteroidota; class Bacteroidia; order Bacteroidales; family Bacteroidaceae; genus Prevotella. The sequence goes on from JAEETC010000298.1 coordinate 24, forward strand.
GGGCTGTGTGTAGAACTGTGTGGCCTGAAGCTCAAGGCGTTTCTGGAACTTGCCGTAGAGGTCGAGCGTCTGCCGCTTGTCGAAATAGATGCGGATGCCGTTGAACTCGCTCTCGAAGTCCACACCGTGGTGATGCTGTATGTTGTAGGAGTTGGCACAGTCGCCCCGGGCGGTAATTGACTCGATAAAATTATTGTGCTTGTTCTTCTCCTTGACCTTGTCGTTGCGGATCAGCATTTCGGCAAAGACTCGGGCAGGGTAGGGGCGCGGTTCGCCCTCATCGAAGAGCTTGATTTCATAGGTCTTCGACTCTTTTCCCTGCAGGTTGACCAGGAAGCAGAGTTCATCGAAGATGTCGTCCTGGTCGAGGTCATCAAGCTGGCATGGGATTTCCTGCCCGTCGATAGTGACGAGTGCGGAACGGATATCGCCGTATTCCTTGAGCGAAATGACGACAGGCTCGTCGATCTTCGGGTTCTTTGACGGGTTGCTGACAATGACACTTGTGGGCAACTTGGCGAAAGCCGCTGTGGTGAGCAGGATGAATACCGCTAAGGATAGAATTCTTTTCATATTGTCGTTTTCGTTTTAGTGATGCACAAAGTTACATAAAAATGCGCTAATAGCCGTTATTCTTTTACACAAATAAACAAAAGTGTGCAATATTTCGCATTATTTTTAAAATAATTAGGTTAAAATTTTGTTTTGTGAATAATTTTTAGTAAATTTGCACGGTCTTTTAACAAATAGATAACATTTGTAATAGTTCGAGTGCGTAAGATATACTATCTGCTTTTGGTTGTCATGCTGGGATGCATGGGCTGTGAATGGCAACTCAAGATGTCTGATGAAGAGGACGACGAGGTGACCGTTGACCGCTACGACCGTATCCAGAGCCTTTATCTGACAACGGGTGATTTCTCCGCCTTACAGCAGATGAATACGGTCTATCCGATGCAGACCCAGACGCTGATAGAGGATGTCCTGCGTATCGGGAAGGTGAACGAGCCGGAGATCAACAAGACGTTCCTTCGTTTTTATCAGGACACGACGCTACAGGTACTGATTGCCGAGACCCAGCAACAATATGCCAGCATGGATGATATCAACGAGCAGCTGACACATGCCTTTCGTTATCTTCGGAAGAACATTCCGAACATGGAGATGCCGGAGGTCTATGCCCAGATAGGCGCGCTGGATCAGAGTGTGATTGTCGGCAACAATACCATTGGCATCTGTCTCGACAAATATCTGGGAACAGACTACCCGTTGTACAAGAAACCAGAGTATGGCTATTCCCAGGAGCAATTGAACATGATGAACCGCCATTATATTGTGCCAGACTGCATCGGCTTCTACTTGTTGAGCCTCTATCCGATGCCGCTTGACAGGGAATTGACCCAGCAGGAGCGTGACATTCATATCGGCAAGATCCAATGGGTGGTTGAAAAAGCCATGGGGGAGGAGGTCTTTGCGACAAAGTACACCCGGATGGCCGACCGCTATATGAGACGGAACAAGAATGCGACCGTTGACCAGTTGTTGCGGAACAACGAGTATTCAGACTTCTTCTAAACATCAGACAATTAAATATATGATCAGACTTAGAGATTTTATTCTTTCAGTTGCAGTTGGTGTCGCCTGTTCTTCTGTGGCAGCCGGTGAGCAACTGGACCTCAAATCAATTACACAAGGTAAGTTTTCTCAGCAGACCATGACAGCCGTTCGTCCGTCGGCCGGCGGCGAGACCTATACCCAGATCAGTGCCGACAGGAAGCAGATCGTCAGCTACTCTTTCCGTACAGGTAAGCAGGAACAGGTGGTCTTCGATGCCTCTAAAGCCAGGGGCGGACAGGTAAGCAGGGTGGACAACTATATCATGAGTCCCGACGGGCAGCGCATCCTGATCCAGACGGATACAAAACCCATCTACCGCCGTTCGTTCACCGCCACTTATTATATCTATGAGATCAGGAACAACAAACTGGTCCCTCTGAGCGACGGCGGCCCTCAGCAGACACCCGTGTTCTCGCCCGATGGCAATCAGATAGCCTTTGTCAGGGATAACAATATCTATCTGGTGAAGCTGCTCTATGACAATGCCGAGAGCCAGGTGACTAAGGACGGCAAGCGCAACGAGGTGCTTAACGGCATCCCCGACTGGGTCTACGAAGAAGAATTCTCCACAAACTCATCGATGGTGTTCTCTGCCGATTCGAAACAGATTATCTGGATCCGTTATGATGAGAGTCAGGTGAAGCAGTTCTCCCTGCAACTCTATAAAGGTATGGCACCAGAAAGACCTGAATATGCAGAATATCCCGGAACCTATTCGTATAAGTATCCCGTTCCCGGACAGGTCAATTCCAAGGTCAGTGTCCACAGCTACGACATCAAGTCGCACCAGACGCGCCGTATCGACCTGCCTTTGGATGCCGACGGGTATATTCCTCGTATCAAGGCCACGAGCGACCCGACGAAGATTGCCATCTTCACGCTGAACCGCCATCAGGA
>JAEETC010000087.1 GCA_016286585.1 Prevotella sp.
AGTCTCTTCGAAGGCGATATGTATGATGAAAAAGTGAACGAGAGAGACCATCACACCACCGTCTTCCCCATCCCCGGTGACATCATCACCCTGAATCCGAACCTCACGCAAAACAAAGGATACTAATATTATTCCTTGGCCATTGCACAAAAAGTCCCTACTGTGCTACGTCTGTGGATTCGACAGACGTGGTCTTCTGGTAATTTGCCTTTTCCAAATCGACGGTGATGGCTGGCAGCACGGCGGCATCATCGCAGGTGGCGGCGGTACCCTGGTTATACAGATAACCGAAGTCGCAGACATAGGTGATGCTGCTGGATGTATAGCCACTGGTGCGCATGAACCAGAAGGAGTTGCCACGATAGCCCTCAACCGACGACCACCAGGCACCACGGCACTTGGCATAGAGCGTGGAGCGGAAACGGCGGGCGGAATCGTCGATGCCGCTACCTGCATAGAAGCCATAGTCGGAAGCCAGCGAGGAGGCAAAGACCTCGTCGTTGGAGAGGATAAACACATGGTCTTGCGTGTCAGGCCCGCAGTCGGTACCGTAGTATGGGTTTGCCGGATTCTTGACGTCGGTGGTTAAGATGGCCGTGCGTTCTACATCGGAAAAGGCGCGGGTGTAGAACTCATCGTTCAGCCATTGGCGCAGATGGCTGCCGCTCCAGTTCACGGCTTCATCCTTGTCGTGGAAAGGACAGGTGTCGGGCATGCGATCCGCTAGCAGCACGGCCTTGGTGCCGCTGATTTTCAGAATGCGCCACTTGATGGGGGCGTAGGCGAAATAGTGCCAGGCATCGGGGTCAGTCCAACGGTAGTGCTGCGGGCTGTTGCCGGAATGGCTCACGGCACCAGCGGCGTTCAGCCTGTGGTAACGCTTACCATCAATCTCTGTATCGTCGTTGGTCGTTATATCATCATTTGTAACCAATCTCCTTATCGCCGTCGCTGCTGGAGCAAGCGGCTTAGCAGGCTTTCAGCCTGCAAAGGTACAACTTTTATGGATGTTATCCCAAGATTTATGCGCGAATTTTTCATGTAAGCCCGTAAATCTTTGCAAATATCAACTTATCACATGGTGCTGGCCCCGTAGCATCTGTTAAAATATTTCGCATATCCAATATTTCCTTTAGGATGTTCGGAAGTTCCGAAAAAGGGGGCTCTGGAGTTTAGATAGACTAAAGTGGGACTTTAGGCTAAGTAAAGTCGGAGTTTAGGCTAAGTAAACTCCGGGTTTAGTCTAGGGTGTCTCAGAGGGGATTCTTTGGTAGTAATACGCGTAAAGTTATTTCATAACACGCAATATATAAGGCTGACATTTGGATGCAGCGCGATGACTCGACAGGGGGGCAGAGGGGGCAGTAAATCCTTGGGAATATGAAAAATAAATCCCTAATTCCACTTTGCATTTTACTTGCGAATTAGGGATTTATTTCTATGCTTCATAGGAAATTACTGCCCCCTCTGCCCCCTAAGGAGTGTTTCATGTGCACAAAAAGAGTCCCTTCTATGTACGAGAATAAAAAAAACGCATATAATTTGGAACTTTCGGATAATAGTCGTATCTTTGCACTCGTAGAAACCAATTAATATGTTAAAAACATGTACAAAAGAGTGATTTACAAGAACAGGGAAGATGCTGTAACGGCATTCCGCAAAATGGTTGAGCGAAAGCGCGAATGGGTAAGACAAGCCGAAAAGGAATTGGATGAGTTGTCCTTGAAACGAAATCTTGCAGTATAAAACACAACTTAAATCTGATCTCCTATGAACGCACTTAATCTTACAAGAATCAACAACCAATCGCCATATATTAGTGATACGATAAATTTAATTTTTACTTCACACATCCCTTTGTTAATAAGGGTTTCAGAGCGATCTTTGATTTTTTGATTTGAAAATGACAGAGTAATTTTGCAGTCCAAAAACTGCATAATTATGAATGTCGGTAGCTATATTTTCTCCCAAGTCGTGGACTATATACCTCGTTATCAGTTCGACAAACTCGTTGCCAAGTATTATGGAAACAGGCATTCGAAAGGCTTGACCTGCTACAATCAGTTGTTGCATCTGCTGTTCGGTCAGATTACAGGCTGCGGCTCCCTGCGTGATATATGCCTATGCCTTGAAGCGCACAAGCCTATTCTCTATCACCTCGGCTTTCGAAACACTGTCACCCAGCCATCGCTCTCCCGTGCCAACGAGAACCGCGACTATCGCATCTACGAAGGACTTGGGACGTATCTCATCGGCATCGTCAGACCTTTATACTCGAAGACTGCCATACCTGAGATAAACGTGGATAACGTCCTGTATGCTCTGGACTCCACCACCATATCCACCAGCATCAAACTGGCCACATGGGCTTTGGGGAAATATAGCAAGGGAGGCGTGAAGATGCATACGTTGCTTGACCTTCGTGGGAGCATCCCAGCCAACATCCACATTACGCATGGCAGATGGCACGACAGCAATGAGTTGGATGTCATTGAACCTGAGCCTTATGCCTTCTACATGATGGACAAGGCGTATGTGGATTTCGATGCACTGTTCCGTTTCCACCTGGCCGGTGCCTATTGGGTGACCAGACCGAAGGAGAACATGAAATATGAAATCCTCGGCTACAGGGAATTGTCAGATACAGACAGAAACGCTGGTGTCACAGGTGACTTCACCATCCGTCTGACCACCAAGTCGATTGCACTCTATCCTGAGCCGATACGGGCTGTCTGCGTCTATGATGAAGAAGCAGGGGAAGAAATCGTGTTCATCACGAATAACTTCAACATCAGTGCAGCCGAGGTGGCCTGCCTATAGACATAGGTGGGACATTGAAGTTTTTTTCAAATGGGTCAAGCAGAACATCGTCGTGAAAACCCTGTGGGGCTACTCCGAGAATGCCGTGCGGACTCATCTTTGGGTGGCAGTCATCGCCTATCTGATTATAGCCAGGATCAAGGCAGACTACAAAAGTCCATACTCCATCACCGAGGTGGCTACGCTAATCAGAATCTCTGCGCTGGAGAAGATCACTCTCAGGGAACTCATCACCAAGCCACGTGACTCTGTCAATATCAATCAATCTGTCAAAGAACTCACTCTATTTTGAATATTTATAACTAACGCGATTTTATCGCATCAGTAGTATTTTCAAAGAGGGAATTATCTGATTATCTTTTTATCGTTTAGGATTACAATACCACGAGTAGAAACATCGGCCGGTGTTCCATTCAGCGTATAGGAATGGACTTCGCTGGTGGCGGCGCGCGTTGCAGCGGACACGGCTGTCGGTGCATCCTCGATGGCATCGTATTCGGCCATCGCCTCAGCCATACGGGCATCGAGGTCGGCCAGGCGGTAGAGGCCGTCGCTGTTGGCTGTCAGTCCCTCAATGGTGACGGTCTGTACCATCGGCGGCTCTTCAAGCGAGAGCAGCGTGCGGGCATGCATCTGGCTGTATTTCGGATAGACCAGATTGATGGCGACATAGTCTTCGCTGCCGTCGCTCCACTTCTCGAAGACGAGCTTCGAGCCGATGGGCGTGCGCACCTCCAGCGCCTGCTCCGTCTTTGGAAGGTTCAGGTGCAAGGCTGCGCTGATGCTGGCGAGGTTTGAGTCGTGACCGCAGAGGAACGTGAACTTGCGGTTTCCGTTGGCGAGTTCCTCGCGGATGCGGCTCACCAGCGGATAGGCCAGGTTGACGGCGGCACTATGGGTGGTGAAGAGCAGACCGTCGTACACCTCCTTCACGCCGCAGATTCCGCGCCATTGTTCCTCTGTCAGCTCATGACCGAAGGCCGCCATACTCTCACTCTCATAGCACTGCAGCACCATCGCGTCGGCCACGCTGTTGGCCAGTGTATAGCCGCCACTCATCTTCGGCTCGTCACCCTTCTCCAGTTTGAACTGTGTGTCATCGAAGCGGAAATGGACGGTGTCGTTGGCGGCAGCAGGCGAATGGGCCATGTCTATCACCTCCTCCATCAGCGTCAGCGTGGGCTGCACACTCTGCATCCAGGCCTCCGGGCCGCCATGCAAGGTAGCCATTTCGGCCAGGATCTGCTGGCGGTACTCATCGTTCATCTTCGTGAACTGCGCCTTGAACACAGGGTCCATGATATCCTCGTCGTACTTATGCTGAATCTCCACGTTGGCGAAGGGCAGGAAACCTGCGGAGAAATACTTGGCTGTGGCAAACGTGCGCTGGCGCGAGTTGGCATAGAACAGCACCTCGTCGTCCACCGGACGGTAGTTGTCGGGTAACAGACCTGCGCCGACCACCCATTTACGGAAGAACTGGCCCATCTCCGTCTCGAGCACACCGCCACGCTGTGACAGCTGGCTGCTGGGCGATGTCCACTTGAACCATTCGTATGGTGTCACCCGCATATAGGCCGCACCGCCCGATGTCAGCGGCGAACGGATATTGTGGCGGCTCATCACCACCACCTCCTTCAGTTCATACTTTGCCCTGAAATCATCAGAGCGTTCCGTCTGAGCCTGCAGGCTCGTGGCAGCCATCATGGCGGCTGCTACCAATATTAAACATTTGTTCATATCTTTCATATGCCTAAGTCAAGTTAGATATATAGACTCATGAGGTCGTAAAACTGAAGGCGAGCAAGGTGAGGTCGTCGTTGGGTTCTGCACCGTCGCGGAAGCGGTCTGTATCGGCTTTCAGGGCCTCTACGATGTCGCGGCAGTTGCTGGCTGACAGCGAGGTGAGCAGTTCTACAATGCGGTCGGTGCCATACTGCTCCTGCTGGCGGTTCTCGGCTTCATTGAGTCCGTCGGTATAAAGCAGCAGTTTACGGTCGCTCAGATATTCTATTTCATCACCCTCATATTCCAGTCCCGGCCATAATCCGATGGGCGCGTTGGGTACCACATCAAGGAACGAGTACTGGCCGTCGGCATTGCCAATGAGCGGCGGGTTATGTCCGGCGTTGCAGTATTCAAACCGCCGGAGCTTCAGGTCGAGTCTACAGATAAACATGGTGACGAACATACCCTCCTCGTTGTTCTCGGTCAGCTCATAGTTCAGTCGGGTGGCTATCTCTGCGGGTGTCCTTCCCATCAATGCCAGTGTGCGGAATCCGCGTGTGGCTATGGCCATGAAGAGCGAGGCGGGCACACCCTTTCCGCTGACGTCGCCGATGCAGAAATACAGTTTGTCGTCGAGCAAGAGATAATTGTACAGGTCGCCACCCACCTCCTTGGCCGGCGTCATTGAGGCATACATGTCGAGACCGTCAATTTCCGGGAACACGCTGGGCACCATCGACATCTGAATGTCGCGGGCAATGCGCAGTTCACTCTCCATGCGCTCCTTGGCGGTGGTGGTCTCTTCGAGCTGGTCGTAGGCCGTCTTCAAGTCGTTGTGAGCTTTTCTCAGACGGACTCCCATGCGGTGGCGCACAATGATGTAGATGAGGAGGAACAGGATGGTTGCCGACATGCCGATGAGTCGGCCGATGTGACGCTGACGCACGTATTCTTCTTTCTCGGCAGTCATCTCAAGTTCCTTCTGGTGTACAGCCGCCTCTTCACGGGCTTCGGCACTGCGCGAAAGAGTGATGGCCGAATCAAGCCGTTCTGTGATGCTTATGCTCACGGCACGGGCTGTGTCTATACGGCCGGCCTTCAAATTGACTTCATACTTCTTTAGGAGCATTTTCTGTATGTTCTCCAGCGTATAGCTGGTGCCGTACACCTTCATCATTTTCTCCATGCTTCCGAAGTTGTCGGCAGCATCCTGCCAACGTCCTGCCAGCCGCAGATAGTCGCTGGCCAGCATCTTGCCCTCTGCCGTCCTAAAGTATTCTGTCTTCTGGAACAGCCTATAGGCCTCGGCGGCTTCGTCCTTGCGCCCCAGCCCCTCCAAGGCCCTGGCCAGATAGATGTTGTAGCGTGCCCGCTGCTTTTCGGTATAGTCAGGACGTGCGTCAGCCTGCTTTTCATATCCGTCAATCAGTTGCTTCATGCGCTCAAGCCATAGTCTGGCGTTCTCATAGTCAGCTGCTTCCAGATAGTTGTAACTGATGTTGATCACACCCACGATGGCATCGCGGTAGCTGATGGCATAAGGGTGCTTCCTGATATTGTTGATATGGGCTCTATAGGCTTCTTCCATACTGTTGTCGGTCTTGTCTTCACTTAATCCGAGACGGCTCTTAGCACAACCTATATAAATGAGCATATTGGTGTATTCGCTGGTAGTGTCGCACCCCAGACTTTTTAATCGTTCTGTAGCAGGGACAGCCACTTTCAGGGCGGCTTCAAATTCAGTCCATGTACTCAAAAGTCCCGTCAGGCGGTTGGTAATGCCTGCATATACCCGCACGTCCTCGTCGTCGGTAGAATTCTCTACGGCGGCGATACCCGTATTCCAATATAGTTCGGCCATTCGCTTCTGCATCATACGGTCGTAGGCGTAGCCCATCCAGTAGCAGGCTTTGCCTTCAGACATACTGCCTAGCGGTTTCAGACTGTCCACCAATTCTATGATACGCGGATAGTCATGGGCCTGATAGGCCTCATAGACTTTGTCCTCTGCTTCTTTGTTCCGCCTTTCCTGTTCTTTGGAATCGCCTCCACATCCAGACAGGAATAAAGCGGCAACAACTGTTACCACCAAGATCTTCCTGAATGTCAGGTCGGCTTTCGGGTCCAAGTACTTTGCCATAATTGCGTCATTTAGGAATTACGGCACAAATATACGAAATATTCCGTTAAATAATTGCAATCCTCTCGTAAAAGTTGCAATGTTTAACGAAAAGGCTGTGATTTTGCCAGATGCCATCATGGACCTGCAACATAGAAAAAATCGCACAACAGGGATTGTCCCTGTTGTGCGATTTTTGTTTCAGAGAAGGCGTCTGAGCGTCTTACATGCCTGCGGCGGCGATCCACTCATAGATGCAGGAACAGATGCCGAAGAGCATGACGCCTACAGTGCAGATGGCCATAGCCACCTTGGTGTTCAGATCGCTCTTGAACGTCGGCAGCGGGCTGTCGGTCTTGGTGATGTACATGGCCTTCACGATCAGCAGATAGTAGTAGAGTGAGATGACCGTGTTGACCAAGGCGACGAAGACAACGAAGTAGGCAGCGGCACTACCCTGCTCGGCTGCTGCCATGAACACGAAGAACTTCGAGAACATACCAGCAAACGGAGGGATACCTGCCAGTGAGAACAACGCAAGCGTCATCAGGAACGACAGTTTCGGATTGGTCTGATAGAAGCCGTTGTAGGCTGCCATGTCCGTGCGGCCGCCGTTGTTCTGCTCCACGACGTTGATGACGGTGAAGACGGCCATGTTAGCCACGATATACACCAGCACATAATAAGTCAGAGCAGCCACGCCCAGCTGACTGTTGCCCACCACGGCCAGCATGATGTAGCCAGCCTGTGAGATAGAGCTGAAAGCCATGAATCGCTTGAGCTCACTCTGACGGATGGCGAAGAGGTTGGCCACAGTGATAGAGAGCACGATGACGATGTAAAGCATATACTCCCAGTAGTAGACCAGCGGCTGGAACACCTTCATCAGGATGATGGCCAGTGTGATGGCAGCAGCACCCTTGGAGATGACGCTCAGGTAACCAGTGACAGGTGTAGGCGCTCCCTGATAGGTGTCGGCAGTCCAGAAGTGGAAGGGCACCAGAGAGATCTTGAAGCCCAGACCGCTGAAGAAGAACACCAGACCCATGATACACAGAGGTAAGTGGTCAGAGGTGAGAGGTGAGAGCGCAGCTGCGACATCGTCGAAATAGAGCGTACCGGCAGCAGCATAGATGAACGAGATGCCATAGAGCATCACGCCGCTGGAGAACGTTGCCACCAGGATATACTTCGCAGCACCCTCGGCAGAGTTCTGCTTCCACTTGTCGAAGGCCACCATACAGGCCAAGGGCACTGAAGCTGTCTCCAATCCAAGGAAGAACAGCAGGAAGTTGCCGCTCGACATCATGATGAACATACCGAGTAAGGTTGAGATCAACAGCATATAGAACTCACCGGCCAGACGCTGTGTCTTCTCCACCCAAGGCTGGGCCATCAGCACCACGATAAAGGTACCGAAGACGAGGATGGACTTCATCACATTCACAGCGGGAGAAACGACATAGAGGCCTCCGAAGGCTGATACAGGCTCGGGATGGCTAGCGGCTGTACAGAACGTTCCGCACAGCGATACCACCATCAGAACTGCCATCAGCGAGAAGAGCGACTTGCACTTCGACTCACTCTTATGCAGCACGAAGTCGGCGATAAACATGACCACAAGGGCGAGAACCAGAACGATCTCTGGACCCATTTTAAGGAATTCACTATAATTCATATCTTTCGTCCTCCTTCTTTACATTACACCAATTGAATGAAGTATCGAGCCTGCAGCAGGCGAGATCATGTTGCTCACCCAGAACGGGAAGGTACCAAGGCCTGCCACACAGAAGATGAGGCAGATGACAGCGACACGCTCGTCCCATGTAGCGTCGGTCAGCTCCAGGTAGTGCTTGTTCTCAACCTCGCCATAGAGAATCTTACCGACGACACGCAGGATATAGACTGCCGTCACGACAATCGACGTACAGGCGATGATCGTAGCCACCATACGGAATGAGTTGCTCGGGTCTCCAACGAGGGGCTGGGCACTGAACGAACCCACGAAGATGGTCATCTCAGCGATGAAGCCTGAGAAGCCAGGAAGTCCGAGGTTAGCCAAACCAGCGATCACATATCCTACAGCCAGGAAGGGCATGATCTTCATCAGTCCGGCCAACTCGCGGATGTCGCGGGTATGGGTACGGCCATAGATCATACCGATCAAAGCAAAGAAGAGAGCTGTCATCAGACCGTGAGAGAGCATCTGGAGGATAGCACCTGTCACAGCCGTCTGCTGCATCATCAGCAGGGCAAAGAGCACCAGTCCGCAATGCGACACCGACGAGTAGGCGTTAATATACTTCAGGTCGGTCTGTACACAAGCAGAGAGCGCACCATAGACCACAGAGATGGTCGTCAGGATCAGGAAGATCCACGAGAGATCCTGTGCAGCGTCAGGCAGCAGATACATAGCGACGCGGAAACAGCCATAGCCTCCGAGCTTCATCAGCACACCAGCATGGAGCATCGACACAGCGGTAGGCGCCGAGGCATGACCATCAGGTGACCATGTGTGGAACGGGAACAGGGCTCCCAGCACACCGAAACCAATGAAGATGAAGGGGAAGAAGATGTTCTGTATCCAGCCTGGGATGGCATGGGCAGCAGCGATGGCCGTCAGATCGAACGTATAGGTACCACTATACTGACCGTTGAAGAAGTAGATGCCCAGCAGTCCAAGGATGAGCAGGGCAGAACCTCCCATCAGCATCAGCGTCAGCTTCATGGCCGAGTACTCCTTATGACCAGAACCCCAGACACCTATCAACAGGTACATCGGGATAAGGGCTACCTCGTAGAACATGAACATCGTGAAGAGGTCGGTAGAGATGAAGAAGCCGAACACACCCGTGGACAGCAGCGTAAACCAAAGGAAATACTCCTTCGTGAGCGGCTTGAGCTGCCACGAGGCGAAAGTTCCTGTGAACACGATGATGCTCGACAGGAGCAGCATGACCACGGAGATACCGTCGACACCAACACTATAGGCGATGTTCAGCGGCTTGAACCAGGGTACACTATAGGTAAGCAGCATCTCGGCGGTATTGCCTGCCGAACGCTCCTGGATGAAATATACCGTCAGCCAGATGGAGAGGGCCAGCAGACAAGAGGAGCCGGCCACCATCACACCACGCACCTGATTGAGATTCTTGGCAAGCCACAATCCCAACAGCATCAGGGCGGGAATCAATACGAAAACACTTAATATACTCATATCTTCAGATGCATAAAAGGATTAATGTTAATGCCACCGTACCAGTGAGGAACCAGACGGCATACTGACGCACATCGCCACTCTGCCATGAGCGCAGACTCTCGCCACCCTCGTTGGCACCCCAAGCCAGGAAATTGAACGTGCCGTCGACCACATGACGATCGAACCAGGCGATAGGTGTAGAGATACAGCGGAAGATGACACGATGAGTGACCCACTGCCAGATCTCGTCCTGATAGAAACGCTTGTAGGCAGCGCGGTGCAACTTCGGGAACGTCTTGTACAGACGGTCGGCGATGGGCTGCGACTCTCCCTTGTAGATATAAGTAGCCACGCAGATGCTCAGGATGGCGATCACCGTAGAGGTGGCAGCAATCTTCACATCGAAGTGAATCGTATAGTCCATGCCACTGGCCGTGACAAAGTGACCGAAGGAACCTCCCCACCCTGCGAAGCCTGCAATGGTGGAATAGATACCGACGATCATCGTGATGGCGCAGAGCACGATCAGAGGTATCGTCATCGAAGCGGGAGCCTCATGGGGTGTATGGTGTGCATGGGCTTCCTTGTTCTCCGTACCCCAGAAGATGCCGTAGTACAGACGGAACATATAGAAAGCAGTCATGGCGGCAATACCCGTCATAGCCCAGCCCACGACAGGACTGTACTGGAAGCAGGCGGAGATGATCTCATCCTTCGAGCTAAAGCCCGAGAAGAACGGAATACCCGCGATAGCCAGACAGGAGATGAGGAACGTGATGTGCGTCACAGGCATATACTTGCGCAAGCCTCCCATGAAGGCCATCTCGTTGGAGTGGACAGCGTGGATGATACAACCAGCACCCAAGAACAAGCAAGCCTTGAACATAGCGTGGGTGAACAGATGGAACATCGAAGCCATGTAACCTAGCTGGGCATGATCGTCGTAAGGCAGGCCGTTATGACCAGGCAGACAGACGCCCAGCGCCACCATCATAAAGGCGATCTGCGAGATGGTTGAGAAGGCCAGCACACGCTTGATGTCGCTCTGGGCACAGGCCACGGCAGCAGCATAGAAAGCGGTGAAGACACCTACCCACACCACCACACTCAGCGTATGAGGTGCGAAGTGGATCCACAACGGGAACATACGAGCGATCTGGAACACACCGGCCACCACCATCGTAGCAGCATGGATCAATGCCGACACAGGCGTCGGACCCTCCATGGCATCGGGCAGCCAGATGTGCAATGGGAACATCGCACTCTTACCGGCACCACCGATGAACATCAGCACCAAGGCCGTCGGGATGATCAGACCACCGGCAGCAATAGCCTTCGAGATGTTGCCTGAAATCAGCGGCGTCGTACCCTCGCCCATCACAACCTCCATGCCATGTCCGGCAAACGAGAAGCTGAACGAGTCAACATAGTAGCCGAACATCAGGATACCGATGAGGAAGAACATATCGGCAAAGCGCGTCACGATGAACGCCTTCTTCGAGGCAGCGATGGCAGGCTTCAACGGATAATAGAAGCCGATGAGCAGGTAAGAGCTCACACCCACGAGCTCCCAGAACATATACATCTGGAAGATGTTCGTGGCCAACACCAGACCGAGCATAGACATCGTGAAGAGGCTCAGGAACGCATAGTAGCGCTGGAAGCCCTTCTCGCCGTGCATATAGCCGAAAGAGTAAATGTGCACCATCAGCGAAACCGTGGAGATGACGATGAGCATCATCACCGAGATGGGATCCAGCAGGATACCCATATCGAAGTGCAGATGTCCCAGCGGCAACCAAGTGTAGTTGTAAGGAACGAACGTCTGATAGACACCGTTCACACGGTCGGCTGTGAAATACTGGAAAGCGGTCATGTACGACAGGATCGTCACCAGTGCGAGCGAGCAGGTACCGATCAGTCCTGCCAGCTTGTGCTTCATCTTCATGCCTGCAAGTCCCAGAACGAGGAACGACAGCAGCGGCAGAAGCATGATAAATATTGTGTAACTATACATAATTATCAATTTTCAATTATCAATGATCAATTGACTACTATCGTTTCATATTCTGGATACTGTCTACACTGTCACTGTTGAAGTTACGGTAGACATTGATGATGATAGCAATAGCGACGGCCGTCTCAGCAGCAGCCACACCAATACCGAAGAGCGACATGAAGAAACCTTCATACTGTCCGGGATAAAGCAGGCGGTTGAAAGCGGCGAAGTTGATCTCCACGGCGTTGAGGATCAGCTCCACGGAGATGAGCATCGCAATCAGGTTACGACGAGATATAAAACCATAGACACCGATGAAGAACAGCAGTGCGCTCAGAATAAAATAATATTGTACTGGTACCATAATTCTACTTCTCTAATTTTTGATCTTTTCTTGCGATGGCCAGGCCACCAATGATACATGCCAGCAGGAACACCGAGATGAGCTCGAACGGGAGCACATACTGGTACTTGTCTGCTCCGACCAGTGCCATACCGATTTCCTTCATCGGCACTTCTACGTCAGGCACCTGACAGGCGGCATACAAAAATTGATTCTTCAGTAATACGGCACAGACCATGACCAGACCGATGAGTGCTACGATTGCACCAAAGGCCACGTTGCTGCCCTTCACACGTTCCAGAAGTCCTTGGAGCGAACGCTTGCCCACCAGCTGGATGGCGAAGACATAGAGCATCGTCACACCACCGGCATAGACAGAGATCTGTGCTGCGCCAAGGAATGTATAGTCGAGCAGGAAATAGAGACCTGCCACACCAAAGAGCACGAACAATAGGAATGTTGCGGCCCGCATGATTCGCTTCGTCGTCACACACATCACGGCAGAACCGAGTATGACAAGAGCGAGAATTCCAAACATTATATAATTTGCCATCGTCGATTACTTCGTTTTAGTGTTAA
>JAEETC010000299.1 GCA_016286585.1 Prevotella sp.
TTCAGGAAAAGAAGGGCGAACGTATTGTGGTAGCTGACCTGACGAAGATCGGAGGCAGCATCAGCAGCTATTTTATCATCTGTCAGGGTAATTCGACCACCCAGGTGGAGGCTATTGCCGATTCGGTAGGCGACCTGTGCCGTGAACGGCTCAAGGAGAAACCTGCCCATGTGGTGGGTCTGGAACATGCGCAGTGGGTGGCGATGGACTATGGCGATGCCTTGGTCCACATCTTCCTGCCCGACGTGAGGAAGTATTACGATCTGGAACACCTCTGGGAGGATGCGGAGATTACGACCATTGACGATTGACCATTGAACATTGAAGATTTTTAGATAATGGATAAGAATAAGATACAGAACAACGCGAACGGTCCGAAGATGAACATGCCGAAGTTCAACATGAACTGGATCTATGCCATCGCCATCCTGGCGCTGGGACTCTTGTATTTCTCAAGTGGCGGACCGGAGAACAGTAGTGTCAGCCGAACGGCATCATACTCCGACTTCAAGGCGATGATCGATCACGGCTATGCCTCGAAGATTGTGATCAACAAGACGCAGGGCATGCTGAAGATGTACGTGAAGCCGGAGCATATCCGGGACGTATTCAAGCAGAGTGCCAAGCAGACGGGGGCAGAACCCTATGTGGAGGTGGAGTTCGGCAGCATCGAACAGGTGGAAGAGTATATCAATAAGGCCAAGGAGGCGAAGACCTTCACTGGCGACTATACCTTTGAGAACAAGAAGGAGAACGACTTCCTGAACATGATCTTCTACAACGGATTCTTCATCCTGATGCTTGTCGCGGTTTGGATGTTCTTCTTCCGCCGGATGGGTGGAGGAGCCGGTATGGGCGGAGGTGTGTTCAACGTCGGCAAGTCGAAGGCTAAGATGTATGAGAAGGGCGGCGAACTGGGCATCACGTTCAAGGATGTGGCTGGTCAGGCTGGCGCCAAGCAGGAGATACAGGAGATTGTGGACTTCCTGAAGAATCCGCAGAAGTACACCGAACTGGGAGGAAAAATTCCCAAGGGTGCGCTGCTCGTAGGTCCTCCGGGAACGGGTAAGACGCTGCTGGCGAAGGCTGTGGCTGGAGAGGCTGGTGTGCCTTTCTTCTCGATGTCGGGCTCCGACTTCGTGGAGATGTTCGTCGGCGTGGGTGCAAGCCGTGTGAGAGACCTCTTCCAGCAGGCTAAGCAGAAGTCGCCGTGTATCATCTTCATCGATGAGATCGACGCTGTGGGCCGTGCCCGTTCGAAGAACCCCGCTATGGGCGGCAACGATGAGCGCGAGAACACACTGAACGCCCTGTTGACGGAGATGGACGGCTTCGGCACGAACTCGGGTGTGATCATCCTGGCTGCCACGAACCGTGCCGATATGCTCGACTCCGCCCTGTTGCGTGCAGGACGTTTCGACCGTCAGATACATGTAGACCTGCCCGACCTCAACGAGCGTAAGGAGGTCTTTAAGGTACACCTGAAGCCCGTGAAGATCGACGACAGCGTGGATATCGACTTCCTGGCCCGTCAGACACCAGGTTTCTCGGGTGCCGACATCGCGAACGTCTGTAACGAGGCTGCCCTGATTGCGGCTCGTCATAACAGTCAGATGGTGGGTAAGCAGGACTTCCTCGATGCCGTCGACCGTATCATCGGAGGTTTGGAGAAGAAGACGAAGGTGATGACGCAGGCTGAGAAGCGCTCCATCGCCATCCATGAGGCTGGCCACGCCACCATCTCGTGGTTCACGGAGTTTGCCAATCCGTTGGTGAAGGTGTCGATTGTGCCGCGTGGACAGGCCTTAGGTGCGGCCTGGTATCTGCCGGAGGAGCGCGTGCTCCAGACGAAGGAGGCCATGCTCGACGAGATGTGCTCGCTGCTCGGAGGCCGTGCGGCAGAGGAATTGTTCGTGGGACATATCTCCACAGGAGCCATGAACGACCTGGAGCGCACCACGAAGCAGGCTTATGGTATGATTGCCTTTGCGGGTATGAGCGACAAGCTGCCTAATATCTGCTATTACAACAATGCCGAGTACCAGTTCCAGAAGCCTTACTCTGAGACGACGGCCAAGATCATGGACGACGAGGTGCTGCGGATGATCAACGAGCAGTACGAGCGTGCCAAGAAGATCCTCACAGACCACAAGGAAGGTCATGCCCAGCTGGCTCAGCTGCTGATCGACCGCGAGGTGATCTTCGCTGAGGATGTCGAGAAGATCTTCGGCAAGCGTCCCTGGACCTCTCGTGCCGAGGAACTCCTGGAGGCTCAGATGCGTGCCGATGCCGAGCGGATGGCTGAGGAGCGTGCGAAAGAGCTCGAAGCCCAAAATGCCAAAGAAGAGAAAACGGATGCTGTCGACGATGAACCCAAGACGGTCGATAGCGAAAATCAAAAATAAGAACGCGTATGAAGAACTTTATAGTCAGAACGATTACCGCGGTCTTCTTCGTGGCCGCCATCGTGAGCTGCTTCCTGCGTCCGGAGGCGATGATGTTTCTGTTTGCCCTTGTCACG
>JAEETC010000300.1 GCA_016286585.1 Prevotella sp.
GACTCTGGTATCATCATCTCTGTGAACAGCGATCCCGATGCTCCCATCAACCGCATTGCTGACTACGTCATCGTTGGTACTGTGGAAGAAGTAGTTCCCAAGCTGATCAAATATTACAAGCAGAACAGTAAATAATAAAAAAGAAAATATGGCAAATTATTATAGCGATCATCCTGAGATCGGGTTCTACTTGAACCACCCCCTGATGGCTCGTATCGTTGAGCTGAAAGAAAAGGGTTTCGCTGATGCGAAAGAATATGACTACGCTCCAGTTGACCTGGGCGATGCCATCGAGAACTATAAGCAGATTCTCGACATCACCGGCGACGTGGCTGCCAATATCATCGAGCCTAACTCTGAGAGCGTTGACCTCGAAGGTCCACACCTCGAGAATGGCCGTATGATCTACGCCTCTAAGACTTATGAGAACCTCGACGCCACCCGTAAGGCTGGTCTGTGGGGTGTAAGTATGCCTCGCCGTTATGGCGGTCTGAACCTGCCTAACGCTGTGTTCTCCATGCTCTCTGAGATGATTTCGGCTGCTGATGCTGGTTTCCAGAACATCTGGAGCTTGCAGAGCTGTATCGACACCCTCTATGAGTTCGGTAGCGAGGAGCAGCGCCAGAAGTATATCCCCCGTGTTTGTGCTGGTGAGGGTATGTCGATGGACCTGACGGAGCCTGATGCCGGTAGTGACCTGCAGCGCGTGATGCTGAAGGCTACCTTCGACGAGAAGGAGAACTGCTGGCGCCTGAACGGTGTGAAGCGTTTCATCACCAACGGTGATAGCGACATCCACCTCGTGCTGGCTCGCTCAGAGGAGGGCACTAAGGACGGACGCGGACTGTCGATGTTCATCTACGACAAACGCCAGGGCGGTGTGAACGTGCGTCACATCGAGCACAAGCTGGGTATCCACGGCTCACCTACCTGTGAGCTGACCTATAAGAACGCGAAGGCAGAACTCTGCGGAAGCACGCGTCTGGGACTGATCAAGTATGTGATGGCCCTGATGAACGGTGCCCGTCTGGGTATCGCCGCACAGAGCGTAGGTGTTGAGCAGGAGGCTTACAACGAGGGACTGGCTTACGCCAAGGAGCGCCAGCAGTTTGGCGACAAGATCATCAACTTCCCTGCTGTCTATGATATGCTCTCTCGCATGAAGGCCAAGCTCGACGCTGGTCGTTCACTGCTCTATGAGACAGCTTGCTACGTAGATGTCTACAAGTGTCTCGAGGACATCGAGCGCGACCGCAAGCTCACTCCTGAAGAGAAGCAGGAGCTGAAGAAGTATCAGCGTCTGGCTGATGCCTTCACACCGCTGGCCAAGGGTATGAACTCGGAGTACGCCAACCAGAACGCCTACGATGCCATCTCTATCCACGGTGGTTCAGGTTTCATCATGGAGTACAAGAGCCAGCGCCTGTTCCGCGATGCCCGTATCTTCTCGATCTACGAGGGTACTACGCAACTGCAGGTGGTTGCTGCCATCCGCTATATCACCAACGGCACGATGCTGAACAACATCAAGGATATGCTTGCAGCTCTGCCTGCTGATGCCAATGCCGCTCTGAAGGCTCGCGTTGAGAAGCTGATTCCTATCTACGAGGAGGCTCTCGCCAACGTGAAGGCCCTCGAGAATCAGGACGCACAGGACTTCCTCGCGCGTCGTCTCTACGATATGACTGCTGAGATCGTCATGTCTCTGCTTATCATCCGCGATGCTGCCAAGGCTCCCGAGCTCTTCGCCAAGAGTGCTCAGGTATATGTCCGCATGACTGAGGAGGATGTCTTTGGTAAGTCTGCTTACATCAAGGCCTTCCAGGTTGAGGATCTTGAGAACTTCAAGGCTACTCAGGAAGAAGAGGCATAATGACTGAAATCGAGATTGAAGAGCGCGTTAACCGCGCAGTAGATAATTTCATGGCCGGATATGGCTGCTGCCAAAGTGTGGTGGCAGCCTTTTCCGACCTTTATGGTTTAGACGAGACCCTCGCCAAGAAGATTGCCGCTGGCTTTGGCGGTGGTGTGGGACGTCTTCGTATGATGTGTGGAGCCGTCTCTGGCATCGTCATGCTCGTAGGTCTCGACTGCGGACAGACTGAGGGCAGTGACCGCGAAGGCAAATCCGCCTGTTACAAGGTCGTACAAGATCTCCTCGCCAAGTCCAAAGAAGAAAACGGCAGCCTGATTTGTGCTGAGATTCTCGGCATCAAGGGCTACGAGAAAGCTACCAACAGCTACGTCGCCTCAGCTCGCACCGCCGAGTACTACAAGACCCGTCCCTGCGCAGCCAAGGTCGAAAGCGCCGCCCGTATCTTTGCCAACTATCTCAAAGAAAAAGCGTAATCGACAAATATAACAATTATCCCCCACTCCACTGAGCGGGGGATAGTTGTCTCCATTCTATATGGCACTTACAAGTTTCCGGTACTTCCCTTGAGCAATTTTTTGGATGATTTTTTGCTCTTCGAAAAGATTACACTTATTCGATGCCGTGGAAATGGTACTGAAGCCCCA
>JAEETC010000301.1 GCA_016286585.1 Prevotella sp.
AAATATCCTAACTCGAAGTTCTCACGTGCCATCAAGGCTGTGAACGAGGCTGAGACCGAGAAGATGATGGCTGCCCTGCAGAAGATGCGTCAGGAGGATCCCACATGGGTGGTTGAGCAGTCGAAGGAGCTCCGTCAGATCATTGTTCACGGACAGGGTGAGTTCCACCTGCGTACCTTGAAGTGGCGTATGGAGAACAACGAGAAGATCCAGATTGAGTATATCGAGCCGAAGATTCCGTATCGTGAGACCATCACGAAGATGGCCCGTGCCGACTATCGTCACAAGAAGCAGTCGGGTGGTGCTGGTCAGTTCGGTGAGGTACACCTGATTCTGGAGCCCTATACTGAGGGCATGCCTGATCCTACATCATTCAAGATCAACGGTCAGGAGTTCAAGATGAACATCAAGGGTAAGGAAGAGATCGACCTGGAGTGGGGCGGCAAGCTCGTCTTCATCAACTCAGTTGTTGGTGGTGCCATCGACCTCCGCTTCATGCCCGCCATCCTGAAGGGTATCATGGAGCGCATGGAGCAGGGACCGTTGACTGGTTCTTATGCTCGTGACGTTCGCGTCATCGTCTACGACGGTAAGATGCACCCCGTTGACTCCAACGAACTCTCGTTCATGCTCGCTGCCCGTAACGCCTTCTCCGCTGCCTTCAAGGAGGCCGGCCCGAAGGTGCTCGAGCCGATCTACGACCTCGAGGTGCTTGTGCCAGGCGACTACATGGGTGATGTGATGAGTGACCTGCAGGGTCGTCGTGCCATCATCATGGGTATGGACTCTGAGGCTGGCTATCAGAAGCTTTCTGCCAAGATTCCTCTCAAGGAGCTCTCCAGCTATTCTATCGCTCTGAGTTCTCTGACGGGTGGCCGTGCTTCGTTCACCACGAAATTCTCAAGCTACGAGCTTGTGCCGAACGACATCCAGCAGGCTCTCATCAAGCAGCATGAGGAGGAGATGAAGGAAGAAGATTAACACTTACATAGAATCTATTTGTATGAGGATGGTAAAGCGTTGGCTTTGCCATCCTTTTCTTTATGAAGCCTTTCTTGCGTTAATTGTTTATTTGTAACTATAATTATTTAATTTTGTTAACATTGCAAAATTTGTGGCATTTTGTTAACAAAGAGACTCGCCCTTTTTAAGAATTCGGTTATCTTTGCAGACGGAATTCAGACAGAAGAATGAAGAAAAGTACGATTTGGATCATAGCGACCATCATGGGACTCTCGTTCGTAGGGCTCCTCTTTCTCCAGATCTCCTATATCGAGGAGATGGTGAAGATGAAGAAGGAGCAGTTCGACGAGTCGGTGAATCGCAGCCTCTACCAGGCCTCCCATAATTTGGAGATGAACGAAACGCTCCGCTATTTGGAGAAAGACGTGAAGCAGACGGAACGTAAGGCTTTCAAGCAAGACTCTGTGACCGTCGATGGTCTGGACGGCACCATCCGCCAGAGCCATCAGTTCTCGGTGGCTGCCGACGACGGTACGGTTTACAGTTCCTTCGAGCTGAAGACCTTTGCTATCAAACCTGCCAACGTTCCCAAGGCCATGATCCTGCGTACAGACAAGAATTCTATCTCCGAGGCCTCGAAGTCGTTGCAGGAGATAGTCCGCAACCGTTACGTCTATCAGAAGGCATTGCTCGACGAAGTGGTCTACAATATCCTCTACACCGCCTCAGACAAACCCTTAAAGGAGCGCATCAACTTCAAGATGCTCGATCGTGACATCAAGGTTGAGCTGATGAACAACGGTATCAACATCCCCTATCATTTCCGGGTGGAGACTGCTGACGGCCGTGAGGTATACCGCTGTCCTGACTATAGTGAGGAAGGTGAGGAGTACACCTATAAGCAGACGCTTTTCCGCAACGACCCTTCGCCGAAGATGGGTGTGGTGAAGATACATTTCCCGAATATGAGCTCCTACATCTTTTCCAGTGTGCGGTTCATGATTCCTGCCATCGCCTTCACGGTGGTGCTGCTGATAACCTTTATCTTCACCATCTTCATCATCTTCCGTCAGAAACGTTATACGGAGATCAAGAACGATTTCATCAACAATATGACCCACGAGCTGAAGACACCCATCAGCAGCATCTCACTGGCAGCACAGATGCTCAACGACGAGGCTGTGCCCAAGACGCCCTCGATGCTGAAGCACCTGGGTGGGGTGGTCAACGATGAGTCGAAACGTCTGCGCTTCCTCGTGGAGAAGGTGTTGCAGATGTCGATGTTCGATAAGCAGAGTGTGTCGTTCAAGAAGAAGGAACTCGACCTCAACGAGCTGTTGGAGAATATCGCCTCGACGTTCTCGTTGCGAGTGGAACACACGGGAGGCCATATCTTTACGGAAATCGAGGCTGTCGACTCAGCTATCTTCGTTGACGAGGTGCACTTCCAGAATGCCATCACCAACCTGATGGACAACGCCGTGAAGTATCGGAAGCCCGAACAGCCGCTCGACCTCTATATCCGTACCTGGAACGAGAAAGA
>JAEETC010000012.1 GCA_016286585.1 Prevotella sp.
TTGATTTGAAGAAGTCCTGCATCAGCTGGCGGCATTCCTCTTCGCACACGCCGCCGATGGCAACAGCCTTGGGATGGAGGGCTCTGGGTGCATAACCTCGGTAGCCGCGCTTCTCATCGGCTGCCCCATAGACGATGCGGGGTATCTGTGCCCAGCCGATGGCGCCGGCACACATGGTACAGGGCTCAACGGTCACATAGAGTGTGCACTCCGTCAGGTATTTGCCTCCTAGGGTGTTCGCGGCAGCCGTGATAGCCTGCATCTCGGCATGGGCCGTCACGTCGCAGAGCGTTTCCGTCAGGTTGTGGGCTCTCGCCAGTACTCGGTCCTTGCACACCACCACCGCTCCGATGGGAATCTCCCCATTCTCAAACGCTATCCTGGCCTCGTCGAGGGCCATCAGCATATAGCGTTCGTCTTTCTTCTGTTGCTCTTCTGTTGTCATAACTCAGCCGCAAAGTTAAGCCAAATTGTTGAATTACACAAGTATTTGGCTGCTTTTTTTGTAGGCGACGGCCCTTGGTGCCCGGGGCGGCCTGACTAGTTGCTGCGACTGCCCCCTATGGTTGTTGCGACGGCCCCCTATGGTGCGAGGGAGTTTACAGGCAGTAAACTATCGTTCGCCTATAGGCGAATAATCGTTTGCCTATAGCCGAATGACCGTTCGCCTATACTCAAAAGCCAGCCCTGTTTTGGGCTATTGATGGCCAATTGCGTTAATCTTCTGAAATATGATGGCGGTTTCAGACTTTTTGCTTATCTTTGCATGCGAGTTATGGCTTATCAGATCGTACATATCGACGAGACCGATTCCACCAACGGATGGCTGCGGAGGTTCTTGGCAACGGAAGAAACGTGTCCATCCGATGCAAATATGGTGGTGGTGGCGGATTTCCAGACGGCGGGTCGCGGCTGTGGTACGAACGCGTGGGAGAGTGAGCGAGGGAAGAACCTGACATTCTCGCTGCTGATTCATCCTACGGAGATCACGGCCGACTGTCAGTTCCGCATCTCCGAGGCCGTGTCGCTGGCGCTCTGTGAGACGTTGGATGGTTATGTGACGGACCGTCAGGTGTCTGTCAAATGGCCTAACGATATCTACGTGGACGACTGTAAGATCTGTGGCATGCTTATTGAGAATCGTCTCAGGGGACGTCTCATGACAGACAGTATCATCGGCATCGGGCTGAACGTGAACCAGCGGGAGTTCTTCAGCGATGCCCCCAATCCGGTGTCGCTGGTGCAGCTCCTGGGCCATGAGGTGGCGCTTGAGCCGTTGCTGCAGGCTTTCCTTCAGAAGCTTGAGCCGATGCTGCAGATGGATCCGGAAACCTTGGGGAAGGCCTTTAGGGAACGCCTTTACCGCAGGGAGGGTGAGCACGAGTACCGTGACGGAAAGGGGCTTTTCCGTGCCAAGTTACTGAATGTGCTCGACGATGGGCGACTCGTGCTGCTCGACACAGAGGGCACAGCCCGCATCTATGCTTTCAAGGAAGTGCAGTTCGTGATTTAATTGGAAAAAGATAATTGATAATTTAAAGATTATGGCAAGGTTTAAGAGAATTCTTTTGAAGCTGTCGGGCGAGAGCCTGATGGGTAAGCAGGGCTACGGCATCGACCCTGAGCGTTTGGGCGAGTATGCTGCTCAGATCAAGGAGATTAGTGAGATGGGTGTCGAGATCGGCATCGTCATCGGTGGTGGTAACATCTTCCGCGGACTCTCGGGTTCACAGAAAGGCTTCGACCGTGTGAAGGGCGACCAGATGGGTATGTGTGCCACCGTCATCAACTCGCTGGCGCTGAGCTCTGCGCTGGGGGCTGTGGGTGTGAAGAACAAAGTGCTGACGGCTATCCGTATGGAGCCTATCGGCGAGTTCTACACGAAATGGAAGGCCATCGAGGCGATGGAGCAGGGTTATGTGTGCATCTTCTCTGCTGGTACGGGCCAACCTTACTTCACCACTGATACCGGCTCCAGCCTGCGTGGTGTGGAAATTGAGGCCGAAGTAATGCTGAAAGGAACCCGTGTGGACGGTATCTATACCGCTGATCCTGAAAAGGACCCGACGGCCACGAAGTTTGATGATATCACCTATAAGGAGGTGCTGGCGCGCGGTCTGAAGGTCATGGACCTTTCGGCTGTCTGCATGTGTCAGGACAACAACTTACCCATCTATGTCTTCAACATGGATGTAGTCGGTAATCTGAAAAAGGTAATGGAGGGTGAACAGATCGGCACCTTGGTGCATCCTTAACAATCAGACCTCTTCGAACTCGACGTATTCGCCATCGGAGTGATCGAAGATCTTGCGCTTCTCTTCCTGATCGCGATCGTCGATAATCGTTACGCCACTGCTCGTAGTTGTCCTGCGGGCAGTGTTTTTTTGATCGGCTTTGGGCTGTTCCTGCTGCTTCCCCTTGAAGTAATCGTCGCCAAACGGATTCTTATCGCGACTGGCTTGTTCGCGCTGCTCATACTGGGCTTGCGTGCGGCTTTGGCGGCGTCCGCCCTTGCTGCTCTTGAAATAGTCGTTGTTGAAGGAGTATTTCTCTTTCTGTTCCTTCATCTTCTGGTTGCGGTAGTAGTTGTCCTCTACCTCTTCCCTCAGTTTCTTCACACCTTTGTAGGTGAAGTTGATGACCACCATGACGATGATGGCGATGGCGATGAGGCCGAAGATGATGGCGGCAAAGACGAATTTCAGCATATTACACAGACTTAGGTGTGGATTTGTGAGAGGCAATAGACAGGATGACATACCAGGCGATGATCGCCGCGAAACCGGTGATGCCTAATAATAATAGAATAGGTACGCACGAGAGAACGAAGATATATTTGATTTCATTGCCCTTCCATCCCCAGTGCTTGAACTTCAAGGCGAACATGGGTATCTCGGCAATGAGCAGGTAGCAGCTGAGGAAGGTGCCTGCCAGAATGACCCACTCCAGACCGTCGAAGGTGAAACCACTGTCATGCAGGCCTACGATGAGCGAGCCCCAGAAGAGGGCATTGGCAGGTGTGGGCAGTCCGATGAATCCCAGTGCCTGGCGCTCGTCGAGGTTGAACTTTGCCAGTCTTAAAGCAGAGAAGGCAGCCATCACAAAGGCGAGGAAGGGGACAAACGGCAAGTGGATGTGGAATGTACACAGGTAGCTGAAGACGATGGCCGATGGCGCGAAGCCAAAGGTGATGTCATCAGCCAGCGAGTCCAATTCCTTGCCGATAGGGGAGGATACTCCCAACAGACGAGCCGACATGCCGTCGAAGAAATCGAACACGGCACCGATGATGATGAAGAGCAGAGCCAGACGGAAATCGCCCAAGAATGCATAATAGGTAGCAATGCAGCCTGAGATGAGGTTGCAGCATGTAATCGTGTTCGGGATATGCTTCTTCACATTAAACATGGGGCTCTCAACTACTTCAACTTAGCTAAAACCGTCTGGTCGCCGGTGGTGGGCTGTTCCATGCGGCAGCAAACCTCCGTGCCGAGCGGCAGGAACACATCGACGCGCGAGCCCAGCTTGATGAAGCCCATGTGCTCGTCGATATAGCACTCCTCGCCCTCCTTGGCGTAAGTGACGATACGGCGTGCCATCGCTCCCGCAATCTGGCGCACCAGGATATCCTCGCCCTCGGGCGTGGTGATCATGATGTCGGCATGCTCGTTCTCCTCGCTGGCCTTTGGCAGCCAGGCTTTATGGTAGTTGCCGTCCTGATGGTGTACAAACTTCACTTTCCCGTCAACAGGGAACCAGTTGGCATGCACGTTCAGCGGACTCATGAAGATCGAGATCATCAGCCGCTTGTCGTGGAAATATTCGTTCTCCTCCGTCTCTTCAATCACCACGATCCTGCCGTCGGCAGGAGCCACCACCATTCTCGAGGAGTCGCCATTGAAGTAGCGGATGGGGCAGCGATAGAAGTTCAGGGCCATGAGCCAGGCTGTGCCGAAGATGACTAAGAATAGCCAGAAGAGTATGTGAGAGCCAGTGAAGTGAAGGATCAGGTAGGCGATAGCCGCCACGGCGATGGCACTCAGAATAAGCTCTTGAGTACCCTCATGGTGAATCCTGATTTTCTTCAGCTTATTGATTCTTTTTCCCATTGGTATTGCTTGATTGTTCCGTTATTTGTGTGCAAAGGTACTAAATATTTATGAATAATGGATTAATAATTATGAAAATTTTTGGTTATTCCAAGAAATAGGCGTATCTTTGAGGCTCAAAACACTCAGAAACGCAAAAAAACGATGGAAGATTTCGTACATCTGCACGTACATACATATTACTCAATCCTCGATGGACAGTCGAGTATCCGCAGGCTTGTAGACAAGGCTATCGATGATGGTATGAAGGGTATGGCCATCACCGATCACGGCGATATGTTCGGCATTAAGGAATTTCATGACATTTGCAACGATGTTAATAAAAAGCGCAAGAAGGATGGACTGGAACCGTTCAAGCCCATCTTCGGCTGTGAGATGTATGTGGCGCGACGGGGTGACAAGAGCCTGCGTGAGACCAAGGAAGACCTGGGCGGCTACCACCTCATCGTGCTGGCCAAGAACTATAACGGCTATAAGAATCTCATCAAACTCGTCAGTAATTCGTGGGTGGATGGATTCTATAACCGTCCTCGTACGGATCATAAGGAACTGGAGAAATATCATGAAGACCTGATCGTGTGCTCTGCCTGTATCGCCGGCGAGGTGCCTGCGAAGATCCTGAAGGGTGATATCGCTGGGGCCCGCGAGTCTATCGAATGGCACAAACGGCTTTGGGGTGATGACTACTATCTCGAGCTCCAGCGCCACGAGGTCACCGACCCTGCCCAGCGTGCCAACCGTGAGACCTTCCCTCTGCAGCAGCAGGCCAATAAGGTGATGATCGAGCTGGCCCGTGAGTATGGCATCAAGCTGGTCTGCACCAACGATGCCCACTTCGTGGACCGTGAGAATGCCGAGGCCCACGACCACCTGTTGTGCCTCTCCACAGGCAAGGACCTCGACGACCCCACCCGCATGCTCTATTCCAAGCAGGAGTGGTTCAAGACCCGTCAGGAGATGTACGACATCTTCAGCGATGTGCCCGAGGCGATGGCCAACACCGTCGAGATCCTGAATAAGGTGGAGACCTACAGCCTCGACAACGACCCCATCATGCCCTTCTTCCCCATACCGGAGTCATTCGGCACTGAGGCCCAATGGCGCGAGAAATATACCGAAGAACAGCTCTATCAGGAGTTCACCACCGATGAGAACGGCGAGAACCCTCTGCCTCCTGAGGAAGGTGAGAAGAAGATCAAGAAACTGGGTGGCTATGACAAGATCTACCGCATCAAGTTCGAGGCCGACTATCTGGCCAAGCTCGCCTATGAGGGGGCTGTCAGGCGCTATGGAGCATCCAAAGATTCCGAAGTGTCCAGTCTCCCCGCAGAGGTCCTGGACCGCGTGAAGTTCGAGCTCCACATCATGAAGACGATGGGTTTCCCTGGTTACTTCCTCATCGTGCAGGACTTCATCAACTCCGCTCGCGACGAGCTTGGCGTGATGGTAGGTCCTGGACGTGGCTCCGCTGCTGGTTCTGTGGTGGCCTACTGTCTCGGCATCACCAAGATCGATCCGCTGAAGTACGACCTGCTGTTTGAGCGTTTCCTCAATCCAGACCGTATCTCGCTGCCTGATATCGATACCGACTTCGATGACGACGGCCGCGGTCGTGTGCTGAAATGGGTGGAAGACAAATACGGCCATGAGAACTGTGCCCATATCATCACCTATGCCACGATGGCCACGAAGAACTCCATCAAGGATGTGGCCCGTGTCGAGAAACTCCCGTTGGCAGAGTCCAACGCCTTGTGTAAGGCTATCCCCGACCGTCTGCCTGACGGTATGAAGATGAACCTGACGAACGCCATCAAGTGTGTCCACGAGTTGCAGGAGGCCGAGACATCCGTTAATCCGCAGCTGGCTAACACCATCAAGTATGCCAAGATGCTCGAGGGAACCGTCCGCGGCACTGGTATCCATGCCTGCGGATTCATCATCTGCCGCGACCCTATCAGCGACCATGTGCCTGTCTCTACGGCTGACGATCCGGATTTCAAGGGCACCAAGACCAATTGTACGCAGTACGACGGACACGTCATTGAGTCCACGGGACTGATCAAGATGGACTTCCTCGGCCTGAAGACACTCTCCGAGTTGAAGGAGGCCTGTGCAAACATCAAGCGTACACGAGGCATCGATGTCGATCTGGACACCATTCCCATCGACGATGCGAAGACCTATGAGCTATACCAGCAGGGACGTACCATCGGCACCTTCCAGTTTGAGTCGGCGGGCATGCAGAAATACCTGCGTGAGCTCCATCCCACGGTCTTCGAGGATCTCATCGCTATGAACGCCCTCTATCGTCCTGGACCTATGGACTATATCCCCTCGTTCATTGCCCGTAAGAACGGCCGCGAGGAGATCAAATACGACATCCCCTGCATGGAGAAGTACCTGAAGGATACATACGGTATCACGGTCTATCAGGAGCAGGTGATGCTGCTGTCGCGACAGTTGGCCGACTTCACCCGTGGTGAGAGCGATGCCCTCCGTAAGGCGATGGGTAAGAAGAAGAAGGACATCGTCGATGCGATGAAGCCGAAGTTCATCGAGGGCGGCAAGAAGAACGGTCACGATCCGCAGGTGCTTGAGAAGATCTGGGCCGACTGGGAGAAGTTTGCCTCCTACGCCTTCAATAAGTCTCATGCCGCCTGCTACTCCTGGGTGGCCTATCAGACGGCCTATCTGAAGGCCAACTACCCTGCGGAGTTCATGGCCGCCATCATGAGCCGTCGCCGCGACCAGATTACGGAGATCACGAAACTGATGGACGAGTGCAAGCAGATGGGCATTGCCACGCTGGGACCCGATGTGAACGAGTCGTACGAGAAGTTCGGTGTGAACCACCACGGCGAGATCCGCTTCGGCCTCGGTGCCATCAAGGGCATGGGCGACTCTGCCGCCATCGCCATCATCGAGGAGCGTGAGAAGAACGGCCCATATAAGGATATCTTCGATTTCGCCCAGCGCGTGAGCTTCAGCAATGTCAACCGCAAGGCCTACGAGAGCCTCGCCCTGAGTGGCGGTTTCGACAGCTTCGGCATTCGGCGCGAGGACTATTTTGCCGTCAACGCCAAAGGCGAGTCGTTCCTTGACATGTTGGTGCGTTACGGACAAAACTACCAACAGGAGAAGGCCGAGATGCAGAACTCGCTTTTCGGCATGTTCGGCGACGGGGTGGAGATTGCCACGCCGCTCATCCCCAAGTCCAATACGCGTTGGAGCGACATCGAACGGCTCAATAAGGAGCGTGAGCTCGTGGGCATCTATCTCTCCGCCCATCCGCTCGATGAGTACAGGATTGTGCTCGACAACCTCTGCAATACGACGTGTGCCGAATTGGCAGATGTCGCAGCCCTCGGCGACCGTGAGGAGGTCATCTTGGGCGGCATCGTGACAGCCGTCCGCACGGGCTTCACCAAGAACGGCAAGCCCTTCGGCATCGTCACCCTTGAGGACTTCGAAGGCTCTGGCGAGTTGCCCATCTTCGGCGAGGAGTGGGGCAAGCAGGCCGGCTTCTTCACCATCGGAGCCTCCGTCTACGTGGTCGGCAAGGTGGTGCCCCGTTGGCAGTACCGTGACGACAGTCCCAAGGATCTGCGCATCTCCAGCGTGGAGTATCTACAGAGCATCAAGGACCGTGCCGTCAAGCGTATCACCATCTCCATGACCACCGATTCGCTCGACGACCAGATCGTGGCCGACCTCAGCGAGCTGATCAGCTCCAGTCCTGGTCATACGGAACTCTTCTTCCAGTTGCGCGATGCCAAGGGCGAGAAGCACGTTTTGCTGCGCAGCCAGAAGGGAGGCGTCGATGTGCGCCATCCTCTCATCGACTACATTGATCGCCAAGAAGCCCTCGACTATAAGATCAATTAGTGGCACACAATTTGCACAGAGATAAACAGACATAGTATTCATTTTAAAAAGTAAAGAACAATGGAAGTACAAATCACAAGTGAGAATTTCGAGAGTCTGAAAACCGGCAACCTGCCGCTGGTAGTTGATTTCTGGGCCACCTGGTGCGGTCCCTGCCGTATGATGGCTCCGATTATCGAGGAACTGGCCAACGAGTACGACGGCAAGGTCGTCGTGGGTAAGTGCGATGTGGAGGAGTGCGAGGAATTGGCTGCTGAGTTCGGCATCCGTAACATCCCCACCATCCTGTTCTTCAAGGACGGCGATGTCGTCGATAAGATCGTCGGTGCCCAGCCCAAGGCCAAGCTGATAGAGAAAATCAACACCCTGCTGTAAGATGGCAAGTATCGAGGAAGAGATCCGTCTGGACGAAGAGGAGAACAGACGGGAACTGGCATACATCCGTACCCAGCTGCCTACGGACATCAAGAAGTTCTACAGCGACAAGGACATCCTTTACATGATGGACTTGATTGTAGACTACTACTATTCCAGCGGTATTCTGGAGACTGATGCCGAAGAGGTGGACATCGACCTTGAGGCCATTGCGGAGTATGTCTGCAAGCGTGCCAAGGAAGAGGGCTTCTGCTCTTCATTCAACCCCGAAGAGGTCTTCTTCATTGTGCAGGCCGACCTGGACTTTCAGGAGCAGAACCTTTAGACCGAAGGCCCGAAAGTAATCAGGGGCTCGCATTTGCGAGCCCCCAACTCTTAATTCTTAATTCTAAATTCTCAATTAGAACGGTCCGTGGCCCATGCACGAGGTCGTGCTAATCGCCGTCAAGAATGCCGTGAGCGCGGCTACTAACACCTTCACCGCCAGCTCAATCATCCGCTGCTTCTTCATACACTCATCTCCTTTTTTCAATCACGAATCACACTGATTTTCCCACAGAAGAATTTCTCTTTCATCCAGCCGCAATCTGCGTGGTTGAAATTGAAGTCACTTCTGGCCGAAGATCCTGCCTTAGCGCACCTCGCACAGCTGAGCCGCCGGACCTTTCTTCTGGCAGAAGTAAATATTATTTACCAATGATTAGGGCAGCCTTGAGCTGCCCGTTTTCTTCTGTTTCCGCGCTCTGGATTTTAGTCTATCTAAAGATTGATTTTCAACTAACTAAACCTGCCTTTTAGTTATACTAAAATCCAGCTTTAATTTAAGCTGTTTTTTACGATATAATAACAAATCCAATTTGTAAATATGTTTCAACACTATTATGCATGTTGCATGTTGCATGTTGCATTTTCATGTTTTCATTCGAAAATCAGTTGCTTAAAATCTTATATATTATATATATTATAATATATATAATATATAAGATTTATTATTATACTTTTCTCCCTGCCTGCAACGATTTTCAAAATCGATTTTGCAACATGCAACATGCAACATGCAACAAACTGTCTTTCCCTTACCAGCCGACGGTGCGTGTGCCGTCGGCATTTTCTTTGATGGTGACCTTGACGGCATCGTCGGGTAGGACTTCGTCAATGAGTTCCGGCCACTCGATGAAGCAGAGGGCATCGCTGTAGAAATAGTCCTCGTAGCCCATGTCGTAGACCTCTTCCAGCTTCTTGATGCGGTAGAAGTCGAAGTGGAAGATACGTCCACCGTCGGCTGCCGTGTATTCGTTGACGATGGCGAAGGTGGGGGAGGTGACGACATCGGTGACGCCAAGTTCCTCGCAGACGGCCTTGATGAACGTGGTCTTGCCGGCACCCATGCTGCCGTAGAAGGCGAACACGCGACTGTCGCCGATGTGACTGATGAACTGACGGGCTGCCTCGCGGATGTGTTCTAAGTCTTTGATCTCTATTTCCATAATTATCTTTTCTTTCCTGTGAGTGTGATGAGGGGGACGATCATCTCTTCCATCGAGATGCCGCCGTGCTGGAACGTGTCGCGGTAGTAGGACACGTAATAATTGTAGTTGTTGGGGTAGGCGAAGAAGGAGTCGCCCGTGGCGAAGACGTAGCTGGTGGAGAGGTTGGGCGCCGGCAGCAGGGCCTTCTGGGGCTCACGGATGACGAAGAGGCTCTTGTCGTCGTGGGCGAGGTTCTTGCCGAGCTTGTAGCGCAGGTTGGTGTTCGTGTTGCGGTCGCCGACAATCTTTACGGGCTGGGTGCAGCGGATGCTGCCGTGGTCGGTGGTGACGATGATCTTGGCATCGGTCTGTGCCAGCTGTCGGAAGAAGTCGGCGATGACGGAGTGCCGGAACCAGGAGAGGGTGATCGAGCGGTATGCACTCTCGTTGCTGGCCAGCTCGCGCACCATCCGCGACTCTGTGCGGGCGTGGCTGAGCATGTCGATGAAGTTGAACACCACCACATTCAGTTGGTGCTTCTCCAGATTCTGCCACTGCTGCATGAACTTCTCGGCATCGGCAGAGTTGTTGACCTTATGGTAGGAGAAGGTCTCCTTGCGGCGGTAGCGATCCAGCTGGGTGCGGATGAGGGGCTCTTCGTTGAGGTTCTTGCCTTCCTCTTCGTCTTCGTCGACCCACAGGTCTGGGAACATCTGGGCTATCTTGTTGGGCATGAGTCCGCTGAAGATGGCGTTGCGCGCATACTGGGTGGCCGTGGGCAGGATGCTGCAGTAGAGGTCTTCGTCGATTTCGAACTGGTCGCTGAGCTCGTTGGCGAGAATGCGCCACTGGTCGTAACGGAAGTTGTCGAGCACGACGAGGAACACTTTCTTGCCGCTGCTGAGCTGGGGGAACACCCGGGTCTTGAAGATCTCGGGAGAGAGGATAGGACGAGTCGCGTCACCGTCTCTTCCACGTGAGGGGTCGAGGGTGGTAATCCAGTCGAGGTAGTTCTTCTTGATGAACTTTGCGAAGCCGCTGTTGGCCTCTTCCTTCTGCATCTGCAGCATCTCGGTCATGCTGCTGTCGGTGGCGCTGAGCTCCAGTTCCCAGTGTACGAGCCGCTTGTAGACGTCCACCCAGTCTTTCCACTCCCTGCAGTCGAGGATCTGCATGGCTATCTGCTGGAAGTTCTGTTGATACTGGCTCTGCGTGACCTCGGTCTCTATCTCGCGGCGGTGGATGTTCTTCTTCAGTGACAACAGTATCTGATTGGGGTTGACGGGCTTGATGAGGTAGTCGGCAATCTTCTGTCCGATGGCCTGCTCCATGATGTGCTCCTCCTCGCTCTTGGTGACCATGACGACGGGCAGCGACGGCTGTAGCTCCTTCATCTTCTGAAGGGTCTCGAGACCGCTCAGTCCAGGCATCTGCTCGTCGAGCAGCACCAGGTCGAAGTTACGCTCCCGGCATTGGTCGATGGCGTCGGTACCGTTGGAGACGGTCACCACCTCATAGCCTTTCTTCTCAAGGAACAACAGATGAGCCTTTAACTGCTCAATCTCGTCATCCACCCAAAGTAATAATCCATTTGTCATATCATCTGTAAACTGTAAACCGTAAACTGTAAACCATCCTTTACCAAAAATCATCGCCGAAGTCGAAGTCCTGAACTTTCGGCTGGGGTTTGTTCTGCGGGAACAGGTCATCGTCGTCTGTCCCGTCTTCATCGGCATCCTCCTGCGGCTCTCCCTGGTCTTCGATGTCGGGCTGCGGCACGTCTTCGGGGATGATCAGCAGCTGTTCCTCGCTGATCTTCATGGGTATGAAGGTGTCCTCGTAGAACTGCAGGTAGTCGTCGTAACTGTATCGGGTGCCGAGCAGGGGCAGGTTGGAGTCGCCGATGATGAGGCTCCGGCAGCCCTTGACGGCCTCGTTCATCGCGGCGTCGGCATAGAGCTGGCGCGCGTATTGCAGGGCCTCGTCGTAGTTGAGGAAGCCGCTGATCAGCATACGGTGCAGCCCACGGTCCTCGTCGATCTGTATGTCGAAGTTACGGACGAGGAAGTTGGTGAAGTTGTAGCGGGCCATATTGTAGAGCAGCTGGTTCTCGTTGATGGAGTCGGGCTCGTAGGCGAGGATGAACAGGAAGCTCTGGTCGCGCCTTGCGTCGAGGGTATCCTGACGGGTGGAGTCGGCGGTGAGGGTGATATCTCGCCGCGACCAGACGTCGCCGATGTCGAACTTGCCGCCGTGCAGCCGTCTCCCTTCGTTCACGCCCTTGATGATCATACCGGCCATGCTGCTCACTTCGCTTTCGGGGAAGCGCTCAACGACTTCGTTCAGGCGGCTGATGCAACTGTCGCCCTGGCCTTCGTTGAGGTAGCTGAGGCCTTCGATGAAGAGGAACTTGTCGCGGTGCTCACCCTGCGGGAAGCGTGATGCCGAGAGCCGGGCATTGGCGGTCACCATCTCGAAGCGGTCTTGCTTGAAGCCTTCGTAGGTGGAGGCATAGAGCGAGTCCTCGATATGTTCGCCGAAGCGGGCGTTCTCCTCATAGTAGGGATCTGTGAGCAGGATGGTCCATTCGCTCTCGGGATAGAGTGTCTTCAGACGGTTGAGACAGGTGTCGGCCTGTGCCACATCGTTTTGTCGGGAATAGAGGAGCCAAAGGTGGTACCAGGCCTCGTCGAGATGCTCATAGTCGTGGTAGTTGTCGGTAAGCCGCAGCAGGTGGCGCTCACTGAGCGTCAGGTTATCGAGCTTGTCCTTGAAGATGATGCCGGCATGGAAGAGCCCGTCCTGGATGATGGCGTGGCTGGCGGCCTTCTGCTCGTCGGTGAAGGGTATCTGAGCCAGGTAGTATTCGCGTTCATGGGGATCGTTGGCCAGCGAGTCAGTCGGTGCCGGAACCTGATCTATTGGGGCGATGCTGTCGGTGGGGGCTATGCTGTCGGCCATTTCCGCTGTTTCCGGATTCTCTTGACTGTCTGTCTCTTCCGTGTCCTCTTTCTCTTCTGACTCTGGCGTCGTCCTCACCACAGTCACGTTCGTGCGCTGCCAGTTGTCTTTGTTCTCGCGCCGACCCCATTGTTGCTGGAAGGTGGTCTTTCCCTGGTTCACGGCCATGGGGTTGTAGAAATACCACTGGCCGTTGCCCTGTTGCGTGGCCTGAGGCGTCGTGGTCTGCGTCTGCCGACCGGTCATCATATCGTCGCCTCTGGCAGCCTGTTGTTGTGCCAACTCCTCGGCTTCGGCGTCGAGTCTGGCCTCACGCTCCTCCTTCTCCTTCTGCTTCAGTGCCTCGATCACACGGTCGATGGCCTCCAGCCGTTCCTTTTCGGGCATCACCGACAGCTCCAGCAACGAGTCCTGCAGGTGGATGGCCTCGGTATGGGGCACGAGCTCGTCGAGCACCTTCGAGCGGTACGACAGCTCCTCGTAGTCACTCCGTTCCTGGTCGAGCAGTCCGATGGCCTCGCCATAGCAACGGTGGGCGTCGCCGAACCGCTCCATCTGCCAGTACAGGTTGCCGAGCGTTAACAGCAGTACGCCTTTCTCGATGCCGTTGCGGGTGGATTCCTTGTTTCCTTTCTCGTAGGCGCCGATGGCCTGCAGCGTGTCGTTCTGGGCCAGGTAGATGTTGCCGATGGCGTAGTACACCTGGTCGAGGTATTCTTTGTTGTTGTCGTTGGCTGCCATTCGCTTCAGACGACTGATCATCTGCTTGGCGTTGCCCTGTGCCATCACCTCGGTCTGTGCGATGCGGGCGTTGAACTCCAGCTCGTAGGCCGGATGACAGCCCACGGTCTTGCCGAAGGCCTTATATGCTTCCTCGCGGTGCCCCAGCAGGTTCTGGATCTGTCCCATGAGGAACCACTCCCTGGCGCGCTGTGCGTTGCGCCGCTCGTGCTTGATGACCTTATAGAGATAGGGCACGGCCTTCTCGTAATCGCCCAGACGGATATAGTAGTCGGCGTAGGTGTAGTCCCAGTCCTTGACGGTCCGGTAGTCTACCGAGTCGCGGCTCATGTTGCGTATCACGTCCTCTGCGTCGTAGAGCCATCCCAGTTCGGTATAGCACTTGGCCAGCCACGCTTTGGCCAGGCCGCTCTGCATGGGCTGCGACGGATAGAGGCGGCTCATGTACGAGAAGGTGGCAGCAGCCTCATCGAAGGCACCCTTCTGGAACTGGGCCTTGCCCAGTAGCATCCAGGCCTTCCAGAGGAACGGGTTGTATTCCTTGCGGCTGAGCCATTCGCGGTCGCGGGCGGATTTCTTCTTGTTGCCCTTCCATTCGGGCTTACCCTTGATGCTGTGCAGGCGGATGGCCTTCTCGCTCTTCTCGATGGCGCGCTCAAAGCTGCCCTTGCCCAACTCCATGCTCTGCTTGTTGCCCACCGTGTAGAGGGGTATCAGCTCGGTGTAGTTGTCCTTGTTGCCTTTCTCCTTCTCCAGATTGCCGTCGATGAAGGCCTGCTGACCGTTGTAGTAGATGTTGTAGCGGGCGGTGAGCGAATGGTACAGGCGGTTCGTGGCCGTGTTCTTGTGCATGTCGCAGGAATGTAAGAAGGAAGAAGAAAGAAGGAAAAATATCAAGATGGAAGAATACAGAGGCTTTTTGTTCTTTCTTTTATCTACTTCTTCCAATAAACAATGTATCTTGCATTCCCCTTTGTCGGCCTCGGTGCATGAGGAGCAGTCATGCCCCTTTTCGATCGTGTCCTTTCCCTTATCGAATCGGTTGGCTATGGCGGCAATCACCCCCAGCACCACGATCATCCCTATGCACACCCAGGCAAACGTCATTTCTACAGTGGTAGCAAATTATTCACTTTTCACTTCAAATCCTGCGATTTCAAGGTCTTCCCAGAACCGTGGATAGGACTTCGTGACCACCTCCGGATGGTTGATCTTCAGTCCCGGCACCTTGAGTGCGAGGGGTGCGAAGGCCAGGGCCATGCGGTGGTCCTCGTAGGTGTCGATGCCTGCCTCAAGTGTAGGCTCGCAGCGCTCGCCGTCCCATAACAGTTCGCTGTCGTTGCGGTCTCTGAGTACATAGCCAAGCTTCCTCACCTCTTTCTTCAGGGCCTCGATGCGGTCGGTCTCTTTGATCTTCAGCGTCGACAGGCCGGTGAAGTGGAAGGGGATGCCCTTGGCCAGACAGGTCACGACAAAGGTCTGTGCCAGGTCGGGCGCGTTCACGAAGTCATACTCCAGCTTGGGCACACAGATGCCGTTGCGCTTCAGCGTGACCGTCTGCGGCACGCCCTCCTCCTTATTCTCGAACACGGTCTTCACGCCGAGCAGGCTGAAGATGTAGCGTGTGATCGAGTCGCCCTGTTTGGAGCCGTTTGTCAGTCCCGTCAGTCTGACTGTCGTTTCTGGGTCGTCACAGATGGATACCATCTCATACCAGTAGCTGGCGGCGCTCCAGTCGTTCTCGATGAAGTAGTTGCGGTTCTTGTAGGGCTGCGGCTCCACGGTGATGGTGTCGACCGAGGTCCATTCCGCATGGGCGCCGAATTCGCCCATCATCCAGAGCGTCAGGTCGATATAGGGTCGCGAGATGATGTCGCCCGTCAGTCGTAGCGTGAGACCTTTCTTCAGCATCGGTCCGATCATCAGCAGGGCGGAGATGTACTGCGAGCTGATGTTGCCGCAGACCTCCAAGAGTCCGCCTTCCAGCGACTGTCCCGTGATGCGGAGTGGGGGGAATCCGGTCTCGCCGGTGTAACTGATGTCGGCACCCAATCCACGCAGCGCGTCCACCAGTACCCCGATGGGACGGTGCTTCATGCGTTCGGTCCCCGTCAGCGTGTGAGTGCCGCGCATCACGCTCAGGTAGGCCGTCATGAATCGCATAGCCGTTCCCGCTGCCTTGATGTTGATCTCCTCTGGCATGTAGCGGATGGCGTTGATGATCACCTCAGTATCGTCGCAGTCGCTCAGGTTCTCGGGCATGATGCGCCCTCCGCTGAGCGCATAGATGATGAGTGCGCGGTTTGAGATACTCTTTGAGGCCGGTAGTTCGATGGTTGTGTCCAGTCTCTGTGGTGGCGTTAGTCTATATGATGTCATTACTTTTTTAATTTTTCACTTATAATTAACGTGCAAAGTTACACATTATTATTCGCATGAGCAAAAAACATCAGTAAAAAACGTTCTTTTTTGAAAAAAGTTCGCCTAAAATTTGCATATTCCGAAAAAACTGTGTACTTTTGCACCCGCATTCGACGATTAAGGGTCGGTGCCAAGCAAAAAGGATCGGGATTTAGCGCAGTTGGTAGCGCACACGTCTGGGGGGCGCGAGGTCGCTGGTTCGAGTCCAGTAATCCCGACAGAAGCAGAAAAGCGAGCAACGAAAATTGCTCGCTTTTTTCATGTTATGCCATTAATAAAATCCCCGCAGCCGGCTGGCTGCGGGGATTTTATTAATGGTGATGAATGATCATCTCACAGAGATAGTTTACTCAGAGAACCATTCGGTGGGAACGCCCGCGCGCTCGCTCATCCATCCTTGCTTGTCACCGACGGCGATGATTTTCGGAGCCTTGCCAGCCTTCGGGAAGGGGATTTCATACACATGATCTTTGTTGGTGTCCGGATCTATGTTGGTGTTCGGATCTTTCTTTTCCACGAACACGGAGACATTGTTGTTATCGATATCCCATCCACTAACCTCAAACTTAGCCAGTTCGGCATCTGGATTGATGGCTCCGTTCAAGCCCGTGTTCAGCATCGACGTGGCAGCGTAAGGGCCGCTCTTTGTCCATTTCGTGTTGCCGATTTTCAGTATGAAGTTGATGGTACCGCCGGCAGCGCGTACGATGGCCTGCTGTGGTAGTGCCTCTTCCTTTTTATCGTAATACTCTGTGGCTTCAGCGCTGGCATAATAATAGGTCACCTTCGTGCGGTTCGACACATCTACCACTACATCGTTGAAGTCGAAGTCGTCGGTATCGCCCAGGTCCTCCATCATGTAGCGCTTAGTGACAGATTCGATGACCTCTTCAACACGCTTCGTGGGAGGAACGGGGTTGCCATAGACCATGAACACGAGGTCCTCGAAATCTCTGTCACTGCCGCTGTTGGTGGCGTCCTCACAGCCGATGATGGTCACCTCATTGCCTTCAGGGAGATCAGTGGGCTTGGTAGCATTCTGCAGGTCAATCATCCAGTTGTCAAGTGATGAAGCGATGATAGGCTGATAATGCTTGTCGAGCGGATTCTTCTGATTCTCCAGGTAAACATCATAGCCAGTCATAGTACCGTATGTCTTCCAGACCTTCAGATAGAATGACATCTTCAGACCCTTGGTCTTGATACCGCTGAAAGTAAAGGAGGGCGCATCCACTTCGAGCTCATAATCCCCTCTCTTCATACCTTCCTTGCCATTACCGGGTTCTAACCATGTATCGGTTCCAACCACCCTGTATTTGAAGTTGTCACCCTTCGACCAGATCTTCTGATCGCTAAAGCCCTCTATCTTTATCCACAGTTCCCAGTAGTAAGAGGCACAGCCCTGGAATACGGGAACGATGGTAAACGGCTGGCCAGTGGAATACATCGAGAAGACTCTACCTTGGGGGGTGTTGTTATTTCCCTTAGGCAGATTGCGCAAAAAGTAATTAATCACTTCCTTGTCAACCATCATTTCACCAGTCGTAAAATCATTGGAATCTGTCTCGCCGCGCGTGTTGGCGCGTGTAGCAGCACCAGAGGAGGGCAGACTGATAGTCGGCTCCATGGGAGCGAAGTCCCACGTCTGATTCGGGTCAATCGCACCATACCTCTTGATAAAGTTGGCTTCATACTCAGCTTCCAGGATTTTCTGTTGGGCTTCGCTGTCATAAAGAAATTCATCTTTGGAACAAGATGTAAAGGTAAGGCCAACCATGGCCATACACAATAATAATGTCTTTGTTTTCATTTTTAATGGTTGAAGTTTAGTTTATATTACTGTCTTTCGAATTTCGGAGCGCAAAGGTACACTATATAAAACAATCTAAGGCACGATTTCTTGTTAATTTATCTTAAATACCTCAATAAATATATACAAAACAAGCGAGGGCGCAAAGGTGACAGACCCCTTTGCGCCCTCGCTTGTGCGTCTTAACGCTATTTCTTTTCCTTGCCGTGGATACTCTTGACCTTCATGCCCAGTTTGCCAGGCAGGATGGCATTCAGCGTGACGCCCACGATGGCCGATAGTGCTAGTCCCGAGAAGTGGATCGGCCCCACGCTAATATTATCCTCGGCGCCGTACTTCACACCGATGGCAATCACCAGGATCGACGCTGCCACAAACACATTCCGCGAGGAGTTGAAGTCGACGCTGTCCTCCACCAGGTTGCGCACACCGACGGCCGAGATCATACCGTAGAGAATCAGACTCACGCCGCCGATGGTGGCTGACGGGATCAGACCGATCAGACAGGCGAACTTCGGACAGAACGACAGCAGGATAGCGAAGATGGCAGCCAGACGGATCACGGCCGGGTCGAACACCTTCGTCAGGTTCAGCACGCCCGTATTCTCGCCGTAGGTCGTGTTCGCAGGGGCTCCAAAGAGCGATGCCAGAGCCGTAGCCAGTCCGTCGCCCATCAGCGTGCGGTGCAGGCCGGGCTCCTTCAGGAAGTCCTTGCCCACGGTCGACGAGATGGCGCACATATCACCGATATGCTCCATGATGGTGGCAATGGCGATGGGCAGGATAGCGATGATGGTCGAGATGAGGAACGTCGAGTCCATGTCGTCAAATACCGCCAGCACGGTCTGCTCCCGGCTGAACGGCAATCCGATCCAGGCCGCATCGCTCAGCGCCGAGAAGTCCACCTCGCCCATCGCGACGGCCGTCAGATAGCTCACCAGCACACCCAGCAGGATAGGGATGATCCTGATGATGCCCTTGCCCCATACATTCGCAGAGATCACCGTCGCCACGGCCACGATGGCCAGCGTCCAGTCCGTGGTGCAGTTCTGGATGGCGCTGCCCGAGAGCACCAGTCCGATGGCGATGATCATCGGTCCCGTCACAAGCGGCGGGAAGAACTTCAGGATCTTGTCGATGCCGAACGACTTGATCAGTCCCGCCATCACGAAATAGCACAGGCCCGCGAAGAACACGCCCACGCAGGCATAGTCGAGGGCCAGCGTCTCGCTCATACCTTGCTCCACGCCCAGCGTCTTCACCGACAGATAACCGCCGAGGAAGGCAAACGACGAGCCGAGGAAGGCCGGTACCTGCAGCTTACTCACAAAGTGGAAGACCAGCGTACCGATGCCTGCAAAGAGCAGGGTCGACGATACGGAGAGTCCTGTCAGAACGGGCACCAGGATGGTGGCGCCGAACATGGCAAACAAATGTTGGACACCTAAGATCACATACTTGGGCATCCCCAATTCCCTGGCATCCCTGATGCCTTCTTTTTCAGTCAAGTTATTCATGTTTTAATGATTAAGCCGTCATTTTGCGGACAAAGGTACGAATAAGCGAGGAAAAAAACAAGTCTTTTTGTATTTTTTCGAGCGTAATACAGATGGCTTGCAAAACTGACAGGGTTCGCGGAGCGGATGTAGCGGATGTGGAGCGGATGGAGAGGATTGACTTTTTGCAGCCTCCACCATGTGTACCTAAGGGCAGGGTAGGGGATATTGCATTATTTTAAATTCCTTTACAATTCATATCGCCCTATTATCCCTCCTGAGACACCCTAGACTAAACCTGGAGTTTACTTAGCCTAAACTCCGACTTTACTTAGCCTAAAGTCCCACTTTAGTCTATCTAAACTCCAGATTTCTCTTTTTCGGAACTTCAGAACATTCTAACGGAAATATTGAATATGCGAAAGATTTTTACGTTTTTGAAGACAACTATCCGGAAGTGCCGTGATTTTTCCCGTTAACCATTTGGTGGTTCCAATTCTTCATCGTACCTTTGCAACCAAGAAACGATTGTAAAGTATGATGAAGACGAAGAAAAACTTTTGGATGTGGACTGCCATCCTGTATGGTGGTCTCGTATTGACTGTCGTGTCGTGCTCCAAGAATGACGATCCGGTGGGCCCTGTGCCAGAGCCGGGAGCGGAGTTCAGGGAAATGTTGCGCTCATTAAACTGGGGGCAGGACACTTGCTACGTCTATGGTCACAAGACGCCCGATGTGGATGCCGTCACGTCGGCCCTCTCGTATGCAAGGCTGATGAATCTCCTTGGCTATAACTGCAAGGCGAAGGTGTCGAGCCCCACGAATCGGGAGACACGGTACATCTCACAACTCTTCGGCTTTGCGCTGCCGGAATCAAAGCCGCAGGTAGCGCCCCAGACACGGCTCATCCTGACTGACCACACGGACTATGCCCAATGCGCGGACGGTGCCCGTGAAGCCATCATCTTGCAGAAGATAGACCATCACGTGGAGGGCGATATTGCCGACGCCGGTATTCCCTACGTGCGTCGTGAGATGGTGGGCTCTACAAACACCATCATTTATGAGATGTATAGGGAGTTAGGTGTAAACATCGACGACGAGACGGCACGCATCATGCTTGCAGGCATCGTCAGCGACACGCGCAACCTCTCGAAGACCACTACGCGTGGCATTGACTCTACGGCCTGGCTGGCCCTCTCCATGCAATTAGGTATCTCAAGAGACTCGATGACGGTCATCAACCGCAATATGGAAGATGCGGCATACGACTATTCCGGCATGACGGATGCCGAGATATTCTTGTCAGACTATAAGGACTACGAGATCAATGGTCATCTGATTGGTTTCGGCAGTCTGGTCTGTAAGCAGGCCGAAATGGATGGGTTTATCACACGCATGCTTGTCGTTATGCCTGAGGTTATGCAGCTGAACGGTCGCCAGATGCTCTTTGCCAAGATCGACAACCTCGTGCCCAATACGGGAAGTGACAGGGACGTGAAACCATATGTTGAGGCCGGCACCTATTTTATCTATTATGGCAAGGGTGCGAAGGAAGTGGCTGAGGCTGTGTTTGGAGCATCGCTGCGCGAGGGTGCCTGCTATACCACGGAGAACCTGTCGCGCAAGCAGATCGTCCCCCTCATCACCAAGGTGCTCTAATCGTAGTAAAGTGGGAGGCGGCGGTTAA
The DNA here is from genome assembly GCA_016286585.1 of Prevotella sp. Taxonomy (GTDB): domain Bacteria; phylum Bacteroidota; class Bacteroidia; order Bacteroidales; family Bacteroidaceae; genus Prevotella. The sequence goes on from JAEETC010000012.1 coordinate 20,958, forward strand.
ACGCCACTTTCTCCTTCCTCGAAAAAAATCCCCGGAGTCGTGATGGCTCCGGGGATTTGGCTTTTTGTGCTTAAAAGCGATTAATCGTCAGGATTGCGCTTGTAGTGGAACTCCTGGATGTTGGGGTTCGTGCCCAGGTCGGCATCGATGACGGTGGTGTTGATGAGCTTCTGGTTGTAGCTCTTACGCATGGGACCGATGCGCAGGAGGAAATCGTTGAAGTTGGCCGTGGGGATGACCAGGCCGTAGAGTCCGAAGCCGACGCGCGTGCCTTCGGTCTTGACATTGTTGTAGACGTAGGCGGTGCGGAAGAACGCGTGGTTGTAGATCTCCAGGCGGTTGTACTTGTCGAACACTTCTCTCCACTCCTTGCCCACCTTCGTGGAGTCGGCGGTGGTGAAGATGAAGCCGATGTTGTGCACAAAGTCGTCGATCTGGTCGCCGCGGATACTGTCGTTCATTTCCATGCATTGCATGATGTTGTCGTTCATCTCGTCGCGCATCTCCTGGTCTGTCGGCTTCGTGAGGAAGGCGATGATCAGCAGCACCACAACGACGGCTGCTAAGATGATGAACTTGCCGAGGCAGCTGTGGAGGAACATCTTCCCGACTGACTCGTTGGTACGGTAATTGGAATTGGGTGTCTGGTTCATTAGTTTGTTAAATTTGATTGTTATGTATTAAGTTCATGAATTCCTGGCGGGTCTTGGCCTGGTTGAAGGCGCCGCTGAAGTCGCTGGTGGTGGTGATGGAGTTCTGCTTCTCGATGCCGCGCATCTGCATGCACATGTGACGGGCCTCGACGACAACCATCACCCCGAGGGGCTTGAGGGTATCCTGGATGCAGTCCTTGATCTGCTGGGTCATCCGCTCCTGCACTTGGAGGCGGTGGGCATAGATGTCGACCACACGGGCGATCTTCGACAGGCCGGTGATGTAGCCGTTGGGGATGTAGGCGACGTGGGCCTTGCCGTAGAACGGCAGCATGTGGTGCTCGCAGAGCGAGAAGAAGTCGATGTCCTTCACGATGACCATCTGCGAGTAGTCTTCGCGGAACAGGGCGTCGGTGAGCACCTTGTGGGCGTCCATCTGATAGCCTCGGGTGAGCACCTGCATGGCCTTGGCCACCCGCATGGGGGTCTTCAACAGTCCCTCGCGGCCGGGATCTTCGCCCAGCAGCGTCAGAATCTCGTGGTAGTGGCCTGCAAGCTCTTCGAGCCCTTCGCGGTAGGGCAGCATCTCTGTTTCCTGACTCATTGGTATGCTACGGTTATTTTCCCCTTGACGATGACGGCCGACTGGTAGCCGAGCCGCTTCACCTGCAGAAGTATCTCGTGGGCCTCCTCGTAGGTGCGGTAGTTGCCCATGCGGCAGATCCACCGCGGCGAGTAGAAGTGCACGTAGACAGGTTCTGTGGGGAACAGGGCCTTGATCTCCTCACCCGTGCGCTCGGCCTTTATCCGATCGTTGCGGGAGTTGCCTCCGGCAAAGACCTGCACACGGAAGCCGTTCGCCTTCTGTCCCTTCATGACCTTCTTGCGGAGATCGAATGAGGTGGTGTCGGGGGTAAGGGCGTCATAGTCGCTGACCGACGGGTCTTTGGACGACGTGGCGGCTGTCTGGCCGTTGGTGCCCTTGCCTGTCGGCGACTGGCCGTTGGCGCGGGGCGTGGCGGGAGCCGGGGGGGTGTTCACCAGCTGCTCGATGCTCTTGTCCTGCGTCACGGTCACCTTGCCTTCGCCTGCCTTGCTCTGCTGCAGTTGGTCGGTGAAAGTAGTCTGTGCGACGGCTGCCAGACAGCAGCCGGCACACAGCGTTAGGATGAGCGCAAGTCGTCTCACTTCTTCCAGGCGTCGATGATTCCCTTGAAGTCAGCGGCTTTCAGCGAGGCACCGCCGATGAGTCCGCCGTCAATGTCGGGCTTGGCGAACAGCTCGGGGGCGTTGCTGGCCTTGCAGGAACCACCATAGAGGATGGTGGTGTCGTCGGCTACGGCCTCACCGTACTTCTCGGCGATGATTGAGCGGATGTAAGCGTGGATCTCCTCGGCCTGCTCAGCGGTAGCGGTCTTGCCGGTACCGATGGCCCAGATGGGCTCGTAGGCGATGACAATCTTGCGGAAGTCCTCCTCAGAGAGGTTGAACACGCTGCCCTCGAGCTCGGCCTTCACGACCTCGTTCTGCTTGCCGGCCTCGCGCTCCTCCAGGCTCTCACCGATGCAGAAGATCACCTTCAGGTCGTTCTTCTGGGCGAGCAGCACCTTCTCCTTCAGGATCTCGGGTGTCTCCTTGTAGTACTCACGACGCTCGGAGTGGCCGAGGATCACGTACTGGGCACCAGTAGACTTCACCATCTCGGCAGACACCTCTCCGGTGAAGGCTCCCTTCTCCTTGTCGGCGCAGTTCTCAGCACCCAGGCCGATGATGTCCTGATCGAGGAACTGTGCGATAGAAGCGAGGTGAATGAACGGGGTGCAGATGACCACACCGCAGTTGGGCTTGTCAGCCTTGAGTGTTTCGTTGAGCTCCTTTGCAAGAGCGATACCATCCTGGAGATTCATGTTCATCTTCCAGTTTCCTGCTACGATTTTCTTTCTCATATTACTACTAATGTTATTAATTGGGTTATTACTGTTTCCTTTTTGGGGTTTGCGGCGCAGCCACTTGGTCCACGCCCAGAGGCGGTCAGCCAGCGTGAGCACCAGAAGCGGCAGCACGAACCACGTGAGTATCCAGAGTATCTTGCTCGTGGTGCTGTTACCCGGTTGCCTGCCCAGCGCACTCTCTTCGAGTGGTTTGGTGAGTTCCTCTTCCGACGGCAGGGCGTTGTGGCTCCACTTGCGGATGACCGTTCCGTCCTTGAGCAGCAGCAGCCCGGGGTTCGATCGGATGACGGTCTTCAGCGTGATGTCGTCGGTCTGGCAGAACGGGTATTCGGCCCCTGTCATCTCGCACCACCGGTTGATGGCCTTCTCCGTGCTAGCCGTCAGACAGTAGAACGGGTAGCCGTTGTCCTGACAGTACTCATACATCAGGTTGACCTGGTCGAGGCGAGAGTCGTCGGCCTGTTCTAGGTGCGGGGCGACGAGCAGGAAGGTGTATCCCTCGTCGTTGAGCACCTGTTCGGTGATGTCCTCCCCGTCCTCGGCTCGTTCGATGAAGAAGTCGCTGTAAGGCGACTCCTCGCCGTCCATCATCCGCTGCCAGCCCTCCCGGAGGTTCGCCCCGATGTGATAGGGGCGGAAGTCGAACTGGGGTAGGGTGTAGAGGCTCCGTCCGGCGATGAAGAAGAGGATGAAGACTACCGAGTAGTTCACGACAATCCATTGGTTGGATGCGCTGATGAGTCGTGGCTGTAGGGTAGGCCATTTCCATACGATGATGGCCGCGATGAGCAGCACGACATTCTTCCAGAGCGACTGCCAGTTGGTCAGCACCAGGGCGTCGCCGAAGCATCCGCAGTCGTGGATGGGGTCGGTCCATGCCAGCCAGAGCGTGATGAGCGTCATCGCTATCATGACCCAGAGGACGATTCTCGACACGAGCCTCCGTCTGATGGCGAAGAGCAGGCAGATACCGAGGATGAACTCCACCGTGGAGAGCAGCACCGATGCCGCCAGCGTCAGGATGTCGGGCGAATACTGCGCCAGTCCCATGGCTGCCAGATAGTCGTGAATCTTGTACTGGGTACCCAGCGGGTCGACGGCCTTGACGAATCCTGAGAGGATGAACGTCATGGCCAGTATGATCCGGCAGATGTTGACGGCTGTCTTTCTCACTCCGTTAACTTAATTACTCCAAAGACCGCATAGTTGATAATGTCCATATAGTTGGCGTCGATGCCCTCCGAGACGAGTGTCTCGCCCCCGAGGTTCTCGATCTCCTTGATGCGCTCGATCTTGGTCAGGATAAGATCGGTGTACGAACTCACCCGCATCGAGCGCCACGCCTCGTCGTAGTCGTGGTTCTTCTTCTTCATCAGTTCCAGCGCTTCGTGGGCATACTTGTCATAGAGTATCATCGCCTCCTGGTTGTCCATGTCGACGGTGTCGGCGAAGCCCTTGTTGAGTTGGATGAGTCCCACGATGCCGTAATTGATCAGCGCGATGAACTCGGGCCTGATGCCTTCGCCCACCAGCGACTCTTTCTTGATTTCCAGCGAGCGGATGCGCTTCGCCTTGATGAAGAGCTGGTCGGTCAGGGCTGTCGGACGCAGGATGCGCCACGAGGCTTTGTAGTCGTGTAACTTCTTCTCAAACAGGGCTCTGCACTCTGCCAGAGCCTGCTCAAATTGGGCGTTAGTCTTATCTATATTGGCCATAATCGGGTGCAAAGGTACATCTTTTAATTAAGAATGAAGCATGAAGAATTAAGAAAATGACGATAGAATCCTAATTTTTCTTAATTCTTAACGTTCATTGCTCCTGATCTTGCGTTTCTTTCTGCTTTTTCCGGATGTAGCGGATTTTCATGCCGAGGGCCTCATACTGCGTCCGGATGGAGTCGCGGCGCATCCTCGTCATGGTCAGCAATGTCAGTTCCTCAGGCGTGGCCTTCAGCGCTGCCTTGTCTTCATCCACCTGCTTCTGCAGGGCCTCCAGCTCTACGTTGGCCAGCTGCAGCAGACTGTCCGTCAGCTGTAGTTCGTCCTGAGCTCGTTTCAGCTCCGTCGCCTGGTGCTCCTTCAGCGCGGCCTTGCGGCGGTTGATCTCCTGTCGGGTCTTCGTCTCCCCACAGCCCGCCAATACCAGGAGGGCGGTCAGGATCAGACACACTCTTATCCATTGTCTTAAGTGTCGTTTCATATCCGATAATCGTTGCTTACGGCGGGCAAAGGTAGGCATAATTCTTGAAAAAGAAAAGAAAAAGACCGGGAATTTGGGGATATATGGGAAAAAATGTGTAACTTTGCAGCCCGAAACTGAAACGAACGATGAAACTGTATTCCGACGAAGAACTGGCTAAGATACTTGACCAGACGATCTTCCACCAGATCAGCGAGGCGGCAGACCGTCTCGGGGTGGAGTGTTATGTCGTGGGGGGCTACGTGAGGGACATCTTCCTCGAGCGGCCTTCGAACGACATCGACGTGGTGGTCGTTGGAAGCGGTATCGCGGTGGCCGAGGAGCTGAAACGGATGATGGGTCGGAAAGCTTACCTGAGCGTGTTCAAAAATTTCGGAACAGCCCAAGTGAAGCTTAGAGGCGGAAAGTCTCTCGCTTCTCACCTCTTACCTCTCACTTCTGACATCGAAGTGGAGTTCGTGGGCGCCCGGAAGGAGAGCTACAGCCACGACTCACGGAAACCTGTCGTCGAGGATGGTACTCTGGAAGACGATCAGAACCGGCGCGACTTCACCATCAACGCGATGGCCATCTGTCTGAATAAGGATCGTTTCGGTGAGCTCGTCGACCCCTTCAATGGTCTGGCCGACCTTGAGGACGGCATTATTGCCACCCCGCTGGAGCCTGGCATCACCTTCTCCGACGACCCTTTGAGAATGTTGCGCTGCATCCGTTTCGCTACGCAGCTGAACTTCCAGATTGAGGAAGAGACCTTCGAGGCGCTGGAACGGATGGCTGACAGGATTAAGATCGTCAGTGGTGAACGCATCAAGGATGAGTTGAACAAGATCATCCTCGCCCCTCACCCTAGTATCGGATTCGAATACCTGCAGCGCTGTGGGCTGCTAAACATCATCCTACCGGAGTTGTCGGCCCTTGATATCGTGGAAACCAAGAACGGCCGAGCCCACAAGAATAACTTCTACCACACCCTGGAGGTATTGGAGAATGTCGTGAAATTTTTGAAGAGTGAGGAGGAAGGAGTGAGGAGTGAGAATACCTTGTGGCTGAGGTGGGCGGCGCTGATGCATGATGTTGGAAAGACAAAGTCCAAACGCTGGGATCCTGCCATAGGCTGGACATTCCATAACCATAATATTATCGGGGCGAAGATGGTGCCTGTCATCTTCCGTAGATTGATGCTGCCCATGGATGCGAAGATGAAGTACGTGCAGAAGCTCGTAGACCTCCATATGCGGCCCATCGCCATTGCCGACGATGTGGTGACAGATTCGGCTGTGCGTCGGCTGATCAATGATGCCGGTGAGGATATCGATGATCTGATGATGCTCTGTGAGGCCGATATCACCTCGAAGAATGAGGTGCGCAAGAAAATGTTCCTTGAGAATTTCCGGATGGTGCGCGAGAAGCTGGCCGATCTGAAGGAAAAGGATTACATCCGCCTGCTTCAGCCCGTCATCGATGGCAACGAAATCATGGCGCTGTTTCACCTTCCCCCATCTCGTGAGGTGGGCGTGCTGAAACAGTACCTGAAGGATGCCGTTTTGGACAATCAGGTGGAGAATGAACGGGAACCTCTGATGGCTCTCTTGATGGAAAAAGCCAAGCAAATGGGACTAATTGGGAACGTTTAATGTTTTTTAACTGCCCCAATAGAATGCGAGTGCGAGATTTTTAATAAATTTGCACACGTAAAATGACTGACGTCATCCTATCTAGTTTTACAAGCCTGTTTGCCCTGTTCGGTAAGGTGGAGCAAGTGGACGAGTCACGAGCGAAGGATATGCTCGTGAGTTATTTGCGTCGTCATTTCGGTATCCGTAACATCGACCTCTATCTCGACCTGTATAGTGACATGCGCATGGCCTATGAGATGTCCGACGATCTGAATACTCAGGACACGGTCAACTCCATCTGCTCAACACTTCACGGACAGATTCGTACCTCTGAGGAATCCCTGTTGCTGTTGCGTCTCATGGAGTTCTGCGGCAGCGACAGCGAGAGTGCCCATGACATGTTCAAGACGATGGCAGAGAAGTTCTGTATTCCTGAGGAACAGTATCGCGACTTTTCCGACTTTGTGGGAAACCGTGAGACGGAACATGTCAAACTGCACCATATCGAGGGTTTCGACGGCACGCTGAAGACCCTACTTGACGCTGTTACGGGATTGCTGGTGTTCACCTATTTGGGAGAGGATACGGTCCTGCTCAATGATGTGCCTGTGTTGGCGGGAGCCTACCAGGTGTGGCAGCAGAGCAGCGTGTTGAAGAAACACAACGGGCGTCCCGTCTATTATTCCTCGATTATCAGTACCTATAGCAACGCCGACGAACAGACCCAGTCCGTGGAGTTCTGCGGGCGGGACATCAATTTCCGCTTCCCCAACAGCGATAACGGCATGCACGACCTGAGCTTCACCCTGACGAACGGGGAACTTCTGGCTATCATGGGTGGATCGGGAACCGGTAAGACCACGCTGCTCTCACTCTTGAACGGCAGTCTGAAGCCCCAGTCGGGAACCATCACCATCAACGGACACGATATCTCGGAACCTCAGGCCAAGGACCTCATCGGCTTTGTGCCGCAGGATGATCTGCTGATTGAGGAACTGACCGTCTACCAGAACCTCTGGTTCACGGCCAAGCTTTGCTTCGCGGGTATGTCGGATGAGGAGATCGACCGTCGGGTGATGAAGACGCTGAAGAACCTGGGGTTGGATGCCATCAAGGACCTGAAGGTAGGTTCGGCCATCAACAAATATATCTCCGGCGGTCAGCGGAAACGCCTGAACATTGCGCTGGAGCTGATACGTGAACCGGCCGTGCTCTTTCTCGACGAGCCTACGTCGGGACTCTCGTCGGCTGATACGGAGAAAGTGATCCTCCTGTTAAAGGAGCAGACCCTGAAGGGCAAACTGATCGTGGTGAATATCCACCAGCCGTCGAGCGATGTCTATCAGCTCTTCGACCGTCTGTGGTTGCTCGACCGTGGCGGCTATCCCGTGTTTGATGGCAATCCGATTGATGCCATTACATATTTTAAGGAAGCAGCCAACTATGCCGATGCCGAGACGAGTGCCTGTCCCACTTGTGGGAATGTGAACCCGGAGATCGTGCTGAACATCATCGACGAGAAGACCATTAGTAATACTGGCGAGTCTTCTGATGAGCGGAAGATGTCGCCTCAGGACTGGCATGAGCTCTATATGAAGAACCGGGAAGAGATGACAGCCCCGGTGGTCAGCGACGTTCCGCCGTCGGATCAGAAAAAACCTCACGCCCTGAAGCAGTTCCTGATCTTCCTGCACAGGAATGTCAAGACGAAGATTACTAATGTGCAGTATCTCTGCATCACGCTGCTGGAAGCCCCTGTGCTAGCACTGATCTGTGCGCTCCTCACCCGCTATGCACCTCCGGAAGGCTATTCGGTGATGGATAATAAGAATTTGGTGAGCTATTTCTTCATGGCTGTGATTGTGGCTACCTTCACGGGTATGAGTGGCAGCGCCGAGGAGATCATCAAAGACCGTGCCCTGTTGAAACGGGAGAGCTTCCTGAATTTGTCTTACGGTAGCTATATCTGGTCGAAGATCGTTTATATGGCTGGCGTGTCGCTGATACAGACATTCTTATTCATCCTTGTGGGCAATGCGATCATGGGGCTCCACGGCCTGTTCTGGGAGTGGTGGCTCATCCTCTTCGTGACGGCCTTCCTGGCTAACCTCACAGGATTGCTGCTCTCGCAATGCCTGAGTTCGGTGGTGGCTATCTATATTAGTATTCCTTTGTTGCTGATCCCCCAGATTCTGCTCTGTGGACTGGTGGTCAGCTTTACTGATCTGACGCCGAAGAGTACAACAGGCAATGTGCCGTTGATAGGTGACCTGATCCCATCGCGATGGTCGTATGAGGCGTTGGCCGTGACCTCGTTCACCGATAATCCCTACGAGACGCAGTTCTTTGAGAACGACAAGGAGAAATACGAGACACAGTTCTATCATATAGGCTTCCTCAACGAGTTACAGTCCCAACTGGAGACTATGAAGAGTGAAGAGAGACAAGGTAAGGAGGTGAACCCCGAGCATATCGAGGTGATCCGCGAGAATCTCTTCCGTATCACGGACTACTGTGGTATGCAGCCCTATCAGGGCGATTACGGGTACGAGTCGCTCAAGGGGTATATGGCCGAGGCAGAACGCATTCTGTCGAAGCGTAGCAACCGGAATGCGCTCAAGGGCGATGCCCGGGTGGCTGCGTTTATCCGACAGTATGGTAAGGAGGCGCTTCTGCAACTGAAACGCCAGCATTATAATACCAAGTTGGAGGACTGTGTCATCGGTGCCGACCAGCAGCACATGGTGGAAGTGATTGACCGTCAGCTCGTGCCCCGTACGGGTCTGGTGTTCCTGACGCCTCTGAGCCGGAACGGCAAGGCACCTTTCTACAGTAGTGTGAAGATGGTAGGTACGTGGCCGGTCAAGACGCTCTGGTTTAACATGGCGGTACTCCTCCTGATGTGTATCGTTGCCACAATCCTCCTGTTGACTGATTTCCCTGGACGACTCATCCGGAAGAACAGCCAGTAAGTATGAAATTAAACAAATATCATTATTAATAACTTAAACTTTAAAAAACAATGAAAAAATTATCAGTATTAGCTATTGCATTTGCTGCTATCGCATTTGCAGCATGCGGAGGTAAGAAAAGTGCACAGGCAGTAGAAGACATCGACAGCCTGAAGAGTTTTGAACAGCAGCAGATTGAAGCCAGCATCAAGATGCATTTCGACAGCATCGCCGCTGACCTGGGTAAGCTTGAGCAGTTGCCGTTCCTGCAGGAGGGCGAAAACGGTGTTCAGCTGACCAAGGAAGAGAAGCAGGTGAAGCCCGACTATCTGCTGGCTCCCAGTGTTGCCGACGAGGCTGCCACTCTGTCTGAGAAGTATCGTATCATGAGTGCCCTCAACGTAGACAGGAAAATTGCTTCCATGTATGAGTTGCCGACGGAGGACTATGACAAGGCCATCACTAAGCTGGCTGCAGACATCGATGATCCTTCTTTCAAAGCCATCGACAATGCCAATACCCTATACGAGACAACGACCACTTTGTATGATGCCATGAACGAGAATGGCCGCATTAACTATTTCTGGCAGCTTGCTTCCGCAGCATTGGTTGAGCAGCTCTATGCGACCAACCAGAATGCAGACAAGTTCCTCTCTGTCTTCAATGATGAGGCTGCAGCCAACGTCACCTTCCGTATCGTCCTGATTCTCGACGCCGTCAACCGTCTGAAGCAGTACGATCCCGAGATTGCACCTGTGGCTGATGCCATTGCTCCGCTGGAAGTGCTCAACGCTACGAGCGTCAGCGAACTGAAGGCTCAACTGGCCGAGGCTAAGGATCAGATTGCCGCTGCCAGAGCAGCTCTTATCAAGTAAGAGGCATTTGTACACGCAACTAACATACCCCCCATGACCCGGAGGGTATGTTTTTTTATGGTCGATATTATTGAAATAGTTGCAACAGCCAATAAACTTTGTTAAAATGGTGTGGCATAGATATATCTTTAGATATATTTTTCGTACCTTTGCATCCTGAAAACTAACGAGGCTGCGGAAAGTTTTCGTTAATCGTCATGATTAAACGTTTAAAGTTACAATAGGATAAAAGTATGAAAAAGAAGATTTTAATGTTGGCTGCTGCAACGGTGCTACTGGCATCGTGTGGCGGTGGCGGTGGTCGTCCAACCTTCGGCGACAACGAGTTTCCAGTCGTGACTGTCGGTACGTCAAGTACCCAGATGGAGTCTACCTATCCTGCCACTATCAAGGGTGTGCAGGACGTGCAGATCAGTCCGAAGGTACAGGGCTTCATTACGCAGATCAATGTCAAGGAAGGTCAGTCGGTGGGTGCCGGACAGGTGCTCTTCGTGATCGACAACGTGACCTACCAGTCTCAGGTGCGTCAGTCGCAAGCTTCGGTAAACACGGCGCAGGCCGCCTGTAATACAGCGAAGTTGAGCTATGAGAACGCCCAGAAACTGTTCGAGAGCAAGGTAATCGGTGACTTCGAGCTCCAGTCGGCCACCAATAGCTATGAGAGTGCAAAGGCAGCCCTGGCGCTGGCTCAGGCCGGTCTGGCCTCTGCCAAGGAGATGCTGAGCTTCTGTTATGTAAAGAGTCCCGCTGCCGGTGTGGTGGGCACGCTGCCGTATAAGAAAGGTGCCCTGGTGAATACCGCCTCTGTGCTGACCACCGTGTCGAACAACTCGTCGATGGAAGTTTATTTCTCGCTGACTGAGAAGGATGCGCTGAATATGACCCAGGCATCGCTTGGCGAGATGCCTTCCGTACAGCTGAAGTTGGCTGACGGAACCATCTACGGCCATGAGGGTAAGGTGACGAAGATGAGCGGTGTGATCGATGCTGCCACAGGTTCTGTGCAGATCATCGCCTTGTTCCCCAATCCCGATCGCGTGCTGAAGAGTGGCGGCTCCGGCTCGATCATCATCCCGAGGAGCAACTCTGATGCCATCGTCATCCCGCAGAATTGTGTGTCGGAGGTGCAGAACAAGAAGTTCGTCTATATTCTTGGCAAGGATAATAAGGTGAAGTACACCGAGATTCAGGTCGATCCGCAGAATGACGGTAACAACTACATTGTGACCGAAGGCCTGAAAGTTGGTGATAAGTATGTGACCAACGGTATCACCAAGCTTACCGACGGTATGGAGATCATTCCCATCACCCCGGAGAAGTATCAGCAGAAGATCGATGATCAGGCTAAGGCCATGAGTGCTGGCGACATCGTGGGTGCGATGAAGAAATAGTTTATGGTTTACAGTTTATAGTTTACAGTTTACAGACTATGACATTTACAACATTTATAAAGCGCCCGGTGCTCTCGACGGTGATCTCCATCGTCATCGTGTTACTGGGTTTTATCGGACTGGCTTCGCTGCCTATTGAGCAGTATCCGGATATTGCACCGCCTACTGTTGTGGTCTATACCAGTTATCCTGGTGCCGATGCAGAGACGGTGAAGAACTCAGTCATTGTGCCGTTGGAAGAGAGTATCAACGGTGTGGAAGGCATGGACTACCTGAGTTCATCGGCTTCGACAGGTTCGGCACAGATCAGCGTGCTGTTCCGTCAGGGTATGAATGCCGATATGTGTGCCGTGAACGTTCAGAACCGTGTGCAACAGGCTTTGGCACTGTTGCCGGCTGAGGTGACGCGTATCGGTGTGACCGTGATGAAGCGTCAGACATCGCAGGTTATGATGTTCACCCTGACCTCTGACGGTCGTTATGACGACCAGTTCCTGACGAATTACTCGAACATCAATATCATCCCGGCCATCAAGCGTATCCAGGGTGTGGGCGATGTGCAGAGCCCGGGTCTGAAGACCTACTCCATGCGTATCTGGCTGAAGCCCGATGTGATGAAGCAGTACAACCTGATGCCTTCTGACATCTCGAACGTGCTGGCAGAACAGAACATCGAGGCTGCTCCGGGTAAGTTCGGTGAAGAGTCCGATGTGGCCTACGAGTACGCCATGCGCTACACCGGTCGTCTGAAGACGGCAGAGGAGTTTGGCGACATCGTGATCAGTAGTGACCGTAATGGTCAGACGCTGAAACTGAAAGATGTGGCTAAGATTGAACTGGGCGGTCAGCAGTATTCTGTCTCGATGAGAAACAACAACCAGCCCTCTGTGATGGGTATGGTGCAGCAGATTGCCGGTTCAAACGCCAACGAGATTGCCAAGCAGGTGAAGAAGGAACTGGAGGAGCAGGCCAAACTGTTCCCGCCGGGCATGACCTATAAGATCAACTACGATGTGACGGAGTTCCTCTATGCTTCTATCGAGGAGGTGGTGTTCACGTTGTTCTTCACGTTGTTCCTCGTGTTCATCGTGATCTATGTCTTCCTGCAGGACTGGCGCTCAACGCTCATCCCGTTGATTGCCGTTCCGGTATCGCTGATTGGTACCTTCTTCTTCCTCAGTGTGATGGGATTCTCCATCAACCTGCTGACACTTTCCGCCTTGCTTTTGGCTATCGCCATCGTGGTGGATGATGCCATCGTGGTGGTCGAGGCCGTGCACGCTAAGTTGGATCAGGGGTATAAGTCGACGCTGACGGCCTCGATAGATGCCATGAACGAGATCTCGGGTGCTATCATCTCCATCACCCTTGTGATGGCCTCGGTGTTCATCCCCGTATCGTTCATTGGTGGCACGACGGGTACCTTCTACCGTGAGTTCGGTGTGACGATGGCCGTCTCGATCTTCATCTCGGCTCTGAACGCCCTGACGCTGTCGCCGGCCCTCTGTGCCATCTTCCTGAAGCCGCACGACGAGAACGGCCATGAGCGGAAGATGTCACGCATCGACCGTTTCCATACCTCGTTCAATACGGCCTACGACAAGGTGCTGGGCAAGTATAAGGGTTATGTGGAGAAACTTGTGCGCAAGCCGCTGGCCATCGGTATCGCCGTGGTGATTGGTATCGCCGTGTTGGTCACAACACTCTTTACCACCAAGACCGGTCTTGTGCCTTCTGAGGATACAGGTACGCTCTTCTGTACCATCTCCATGCCCCCTGCCACCTCTGTGGCTCGGACGCGCCAGATCATCGATGAGGTGGATAGCATCCTGGCTGCCGACCCTGCCATTCAGAGCCGTGAGCAGATCCAGGGATATAACTTCATCGCCGGTGCCGGTTCCGACCAGGCTACCTTCATCCTGAAGCTGAAGCCGTTCGAGGAGCGTCAGAAGGGATTCTGGTGGAAACTGAGCGGACTGTGGCAGGGCGACGGTATCTACCGTTTCTTCCTGAATCCGCTGAGTGCCGAGGGTGTGATTGCCCAGATCTTCATCAAGACGGCCCATATCAAGGACGCCTCTATCCTGGCCTTCCAGCCGCCAATGATTCCCGGCTTCTCGGCCAATAGTGGTGTGTCGATCGTGATGCAGGACCGTACGGGTGGTAGTCTGGAGCGTTTCTTCGGCGTGGTGAAGGATTATATCGCTGAACTGAACAAGCTGCCCGAGTTCCAAATGGCGCAGACGTCCTATAACCCCAGCTATCCGCAGTACATGATCCATGTGGATGTGGCCAAGTGTAAGCAGAGCAATATCTCGCCCTCTACCATTCTCTCCACCTTGCAGGGCTATTATGGCGGACTCTACGCCTCTAACTTCAATGCCTACGGTAAGCTTTACCGAGTCATGATCCAGGGCTTGCCTGAGACGCGTATGACGGAGCAGTCATTAAATAATATATATGTACGCACGCCCGCGGGCATGTCTCCTATTAAGGAGTTCTGTCACCTGGAGCGTGTCTATGGACCGTCGAACATCAACCGTTTCAACCTGTTCACCTCTATCAACGTGACGGCAACAGTGGCCGACGGCTATTCCACCGGTGAGGCTATTCAGGCTGCCGAGAAGGTGGCTGCCGACTTGCTGCCTGCCGGTTATTCTTACGAATACCAGGGTCTGACGCGTGAGGAAGCCAAGGCTTCGAACACCACGGGCATCATCTTCCTGCTCTGTATCGTGTTCATCTACCTCATCCTCTCGGCACAGTACGAGTCGTATATCCTGCCGTTGTGCGTCATCCTCTCCGTACCGTTTGGACTGGCCGGCTGTTTCCTCTTCACGATGATCTTCGGCCACGCCAACGACATCTACATGCAGATCTCGCTCATCATGCTGATTGGTCTGTTGGCCAAGAACGCCATCCTGATCGTACAGTTCGCCTTGGAGCGCCGTCAGACGGGTATGGCCATCTCGTGGTCGGCTATCTTGGGTGCCGCAGCCCGTCTGCGTCCTATCCTGATGACATCTCTGGCTATGGTCATCGGTTTGCTGCCGATGATGTTTGCCTCGGGTGTAGGTAAGAACGGTAACCAGACGCTGGGTGCCGCTGCCGTGGGTGGTATGCTCATCGGTACGCTGTTGCAGATCTTCGTTGTTCCTACACTCTTCGTCATCTTCCAGTCGCTGCAGGAGAAGTTCCGTCCGATGAAGTTTGAGGACGAGGAGAATGCCGAAGTGGCAGCCGAACTGGCTCAGTATGCACATTCAAAACCAGTGGACTACGAACTGGAGAAGTAATAACGACAAGAAGAAAAGAGAAATATATGAAGAAAGTTATATTAATGTCATTCGCAGCGCTGCTGCTTACAGGTTGCGGACTTTATAACAAGTACGACCGGCCTGAGGTCAACGCCGAGGGCCTCGTACGCGATCCCTTGTCGCTGATAGACACACTGGCCGTACAGGACTCTACGTCGTTCGGCTATATGCCCTGGCGTAGTGTCTTCACCGACCCCCAGTTGCAGTCGCTCATCCAGCAAGGTCTCGACAATAATCCCGACCTGCTGAATGCCGCCCTGAACGTGAAGATGATGGAGACGGCCCTGACCGTTGCCAAACTCGCCTTCCTGCCCTCTGTGACACTCTCGCCGCAGGGAACCCTCTCGTCGTTCGATGGGGCTGCCGCCACAAAGGCCTACACCCTGCCTGTATCGGCCAGCTGGAACGTCGATCTCTTCGGCAACCTGCTCAGCGTGAAGCGCTCGGCACAGATGCAGCTGTTGGGGATGCAGGACTACCAGACGGTGGTGAAGACCAACATCATCTCCGGTATTGCCAACCTCTATTACACGCTGTTGATGCTCGACCGTCAGGTGGAGATCGTCACCGACATGGAGCAGCTGACCAAGGAGACCTGGGAGAAGATGCAGTTCCTGCACGACAACCGTGTGGGTTACCGCTCTACTGCCGTTCAGAGTGCCGAGGCCGCCTACTATCAGGTCCAGGCACAGAAGGTCGACCTGCTGCGACAGATTCGTGAGATGGAGAACTCCCTCTCGCTGCTCATCGGACAGCCTGGTCAGACCATTGCCCGCGGCTCCTTCGCTAACCAGAGCCTGCCTACAGAGCTGGCTATTGGTGTCGGCATACAGTTGCTGAACAACCGTGCCGACGTGCACTATGCAGAGATGTCGCTGGCCCAGTGCTTCTATGATGTGGAGACGGCTCGCAGCCGCTTCTATCCGAGCATCACCGTCACGGGAACGGCTGCCTTCACCAACAACAACGGTCTGGTGAATCCCAGCAAGTTGCTCCTTCAGGCTGTCGGCTCCCTTGTGCAGCCCATCTTCCAGCACGGTCAGATTGTGGCCGGTCTGAAGGTGGCCAAGGCAAAGTATGAGCAGGCCTTCAACAACTGGCAGAACGCCATCTATAAGGCAGGTAACGAGGTGTCTAACGCCCTCGTGTCGTACAACTCCTATACTGACAAGGCCGCTCTCGATGCCAAGCGTGTCGGAGTGCTCAGGCAGAATGTGGAGGACACGAAGATGTTGATGGAGTCATCCTCCAATACCACCTATCTGGAGGTCATTACCGCCCAGAGCAACCTGCTCAATGCCGAGATCAACGAGGTTCAGGACCAGTTCTATAAGATGCAGTCCATTGTGAACCTCTACCAGGCCCTCGGTGGTGGAGTCAAGTAAATGGATAATGGATAATTGATAATGGATAATTGACAATTATGGCAAGCGAAATATCCCCCAAGGCTGAGATATCGCCCAAGGCGAAGATCGGCAACAACTGTAAGATATTCCCCTTCGTGTATATCGAGGACGATGTGGAGATCGGTGACAACTGCATCATCTTTCCCTTCGTCTCGATCTGCGACGGTTCCCGTATCGGCAACAACAACAAGATCCACCAAGGCAGCGTCATCGCAGCTCTGCCGCAGGATTTCAACTTCCGTGGCGCCAAGTCGTATGTCAGAATCGGCAACAATAATGTGATTCGTGAGAATGTCGTCATCAACCGTGGTACGGAGCGTGACGGCACTACCGTCATCGGCGACAACAACTTCCTGCTTGAAGGCACACATATCAGCCACGATACCGTGGTTGGTGACCATTGTGTGTTCGGCTATGGTGTGAAGATTGCAGGCGACTGCGAGATCCACAACGGAGCCATCTTCTCCAGTAGTGTTGTACAGAATGCCAAAACCCGTGTGGGTCGTTTGGCAATGGTTCAGGCCGGTTGCACATTCTCGCAGGACATACCGCCGTTTGTCATTGCAGGCGGAAAGCCCATCGAGTACGGCGGACCCAATACCACGATGATGAACAATGCTGGCATCGACGAGAGGGTGCAGCGGCACATCGCCAATGCCTATCGTCTGCTCTTCCATGGGAAGACCAGCACCTTCGACGTCATCAATCAGATTAGGGAGCAGGTGCCTGACGGTGAAGAGATTCGGAACATCTTACGGTTCCTCGAGAACTCGAAGCAAGGTATCATGTGTAAGTAAGATCCATCATCCCCGCCCCAACGGCGGGGATGATTCGTTTTAGGTTCCGAATTCTCTTTGGTATTGTCAATAAAATTCAAAACCCTTTTGTGCTCTCTTTGTGGTTTTGTAATTGTTTGATAATCAAAACCTTATGATAGCTCTGAGTTTAGGCTAAGTAAAGTCGGAGTTTAGGCTATCTAAAGTCCGACTTTACTTAGCCTAAACTCCCCAAAAGGTGCCAGTAAACTCCGAGTTTACCCTGGGTCTTTTGCTATTGTAAAGAATTTTAGTATGATGCCGAGCAGGGGATGCCGGCGGCGATGACGCGGTCGCGGATATGGTCGAGCTGTTCGCGGGTGGCCTTGAGCAGGCCCAGGGTGGGTGTCTCGCGGTCGATGGTGTAGATCATCACCTGCTGGGGCTTGATCTCCTTGACAGCCTCCAGCCACGGACCCACAAACTCCTCTCCAGTGTTATCTACCGATTGCTGACTCCTTTCTCCTTTCTCACCCCTCATGAACATCGTCTGGATGATGACATGACTGTTGAAGGCTTTCAGACGGTCGATGATGAGACGAACGTCGTAGGCACCTTGAGGACGGTCTACCTTATTAATATATAGAGGGTCGACGGTGTCGAGTTTAAGGATGTTGTTGTCCACTCGCATCAGGGCGTCGTGAACGGCCTGGCGATGAATCATAGTGGCGTTGCTCAGCACGGAGACCTTGGCCTGCGGACAGTACTGGTTGCGCAGGCGGATAGTGTCGGAGATGATCTCGGCAAAGTGGGGGTGACAGGTAGGCTCACCATTGCCGGCAAAGGTCAGCACGTCTGGCAGCTGCCCCTCAGCAACCATCTCCTGAAGCTTCTTCTCAAGCTTTCCGGCCACCTCTTCGCGTGTTGGCATGGGCAGCGAGGGGCGATGGTCGCCGTTGAAACCGCACTCGCAGTAGATGCAGTCGAATGAACACACCTTGCCGTCGGCAGGCAGCAGATTGATGCCGAGCGAGATGCCTAGGCGACGGCTATGAACGGGCCCGAAGATGGGCGATGGATAAATAATTGTACTCATATCGGGGTGCAAAGGTAGTGGTTTTTTTAGACATAAGAACATAAGAACTTATTTTTTTTAGACATAAGAACATAAGAACATAATGAATATGCATAGAGGAGGGATTAAAAATATGTTCTTATGTTCTTATGTCTAAAATAATAAATAGTTCTTCTGCCTAAAAAAAGTCTTAAAAAGTAAATCTGTCTAAGAAAAAAGTTGTACCTTTGCAGCCGAATTCAAAAGATTACGTACGTAAACCTACATGAAAAGACGACATGAGAAGACTGGCCGCCGTCAGGGTGTGCAGTTGGTTACGTTGTGTATCAGCACATCGATGGTGCTGGTACTGCTGGGGCTCGTAGTGTTCTCAGTACAGACTTCCCGTAACCTGTCGCGCTGGGTGAAGGAGAACCTGACAGTGACGGTCGTGCTCGGCGACGAGGTGTCTGCGGGCGATGCGAAGCAGTTCTGTGAGGATCTCAGACAACGGCCATTCTCGAAGGGAGTCAGCTACATCAGCCGCGAGCAGGCGCTGAAGGAACAGACGGCGGCCATGGGCTCCGACCCATCGGAGTTTCTGGGCATGAACCCGTTCCCTGCCACGCTGGAGTTGCAGCTGCAGTCGGACTATGCCAACGCCGACTCGCTGGAGTGGATCAGCGACGAGCTGAAGAACAACAAGAAGGTGGCTGACGTGGCCTACCAGGTAGACCTGATGGACAGCGTGAACCACACTCTGGCCAAACTGAACATCCTGCTGCTGGTGCTGGCGGTGCTGCTGACGTTCATCTCGTTCTCGCTCATCAACAACACGGTGCGCCTGAGCGTCTACTCCCGCCGTTTCCTCATCCACACGATGAAGCTGGTGGGGGCTTCGTGGGGCTTTATCCGCCGGCCTTTCATGCAGCAGGGCATACTGGTTGGTATTATTGCCGCCTTGATAGCCATCCTCGTGCTAGGCGGTGCCATGTATGCGCTCTACTCCTACGAGCCAGGCATCCTGCGGATCATCACCTGGCGCGAGCTGGTCATCACGGCACTGGCGGTGCTGGCCTTCGGACTGGTCATCACGCTGACGTGCTCCTACATCTCCGTGAACCGTTTCCTCCGCATGCCGGCAGGAGAGTTGTATAAGATATAGTTTATGGTTTACAGTTTATAGTTGAGAGTTTATAGTTTATAGAATATGGACAAGAGAAATTTTGCATTTGACAAGGTGAACTTCATACTGCTGGCTGTTGGGATGCTGGTGGTTGTGGTCGGTTTCCTGCTAATGGCGGGTTCTTCTTCTACGGATACGATGTACGATCCCGACATCTTCAGCGCCCGTCGTATCAAAGTGGCACCGGTGGTTTGCCTGTTGGGATTTGTTTCTATGATTTATGCGGTCATCCGCAAACCAAAGGATTGATTATAGATGGATTGGATTCAGACTGTCATTATAGCTATCGTTGAGGGACTGACGGAGTTTCTGCCTGTGTCCTCAACGGGTCATATGATTATCACCCAGAATCTGCTGGGTGTTCCCCAGGGCGATCCTTTCGTCCATGCTTTCACGTTTATTATCCAGTTTGGCGCTATCCTCTCGGTGGTGTGCCTCTACTGGCGACGTTTCTTCCAGCTTGACAATACGCCAGCCCCCGAGGGCAGTACAACGCTGCAGAAGCTGAAGCATCGCTTCTACTTCTACTGGCTCCTCTTTGTGGGACTGGTTCCCGCAATGGTTATCGGCCTGCTGGCCAAGAAGTCGGGCCTGCTCGACTGGTTGCTCGATAGCGTACTTGTGGTAGCCATCATGCTTGTGGTTGGTGGTGTGTTCATGCTCTACTGCGACCGCTTGTTCAACAAGGGCTCTGAGGCCAACAAGGTGAATGAGAAGCGGGCTTTTCGCATCGGTATCTACCAGTGTATCTCTGTCATCCCGGGCGTGTCGCGCTCGATGGCTACCATCGTGGGAGGTATGACGCAGGGACTGACGCGCCAGCGCGCTGCCGAGTTCTCGTTCTTCCTGGCCGTGCCAACGATGGCGGGTGCCACGCTGCTCGACTTGCTCGACCTGATGAAGGAAGACGCGTCGTGGGCGACCGCCCATAACATCACCATGCTCCTGCTGGGCTGTGTGGTGGCTTTCGTCGTGGCGCTGCTGGCCATGAAGTGGTTTGTGGCCTTCCTTACCAAATACGGTTTCAAGGCCTTCGGCATATACCGAATCATCGTGGGTGGCATCATCCTGGTGATGCTGCTTACCGGTCATTCATTAGTGATGGTCGACTAAATGAACTTCAACGAGGGAGCCTACATCTATATCAACAAGCCCTACCGCATGTCGAGTTTCGGGGCTTTGGCCCATATCCGCTACGTGGTGTCGAAACGGCTGCATGTGAAGCGGGTGAAGATGGGACATGCTGGCACCCTCGACCCGCTGGCAACCGGTGTGCTGATTCTCTGTACGGGGAAGGCTACCAAGCAGATAGAGCAGTTGCAGCTCCACACGAAGGAGTACACGGCCACGTTGCAGCTGGGGGCCACCACGGCCAGCTTCGACAAGGAGCACACCGTGGACTATACCTATCCGACGAAGCACATCACGCGGGAACTGATCTTGAAGACGCTGTCGCAGTTCGTCGGTGACCAGATGCAGGTGCCGCCAGTCTATTCCGCCTGTATGGTAGCGGGTGACCGAGCCTACGAGCTGGCCCGCAAGGGACAGGAGGTGGCACTCGCCGCCAAGCCGATACATATCGACGAGATAGAGCTGACGGCCTTCGATCCTGTTGCGATGCAGATGTCCATCCGCGTCGTCTGCGGCAAAGGCACCTATATCCGTTCGCTAGCCCGCGACATCGGTTATGCATTGGGCAGCGGCGCCTTCCTGACGGCCCTCTGCCGTACCAGGGTAGGGGATGTGAGGATCGAGGACTGCCTGACATTCGACGACTTCCCCGCCTGGCTGGAAGAAAATGTGAAAGAGTGAAAAGGTGAAAAAGTAAAAAGATATATAAATGAAGTTGTCACAATTTAAGTTCAGACTGCCCGAGGAACAGATTGCCCTCGAACCGGCCTACCATCGCGACGAGTGCCGTCTGATGGTGTTGCACCGCAAGAGCGGTAAGATAGAGATGACGAAGAAAGACGAGAACGGCGAAGACCTGAAGGACGACGAGGGGAATCCCGTCTATCTCGACTTCCGTAACATCCTTGATTATTTCGACGAGGACGATACCTTTATCTTCAACGACACGAAGGTGTTCCCGGCCCGTCTTTACGGTACGAAGGAGAAGACCGACGCCAAGATTGAGGTGTTCCTGCTGCGTGAGCTGAACCGCGACCTCCGACTGTGGGACGTCCTGGTGGAGCCGGCCCGGAAGATCCGTATCGGTAATAAACTCTTCTTCGAGGATGACGGTCCGATGGTGGCAGAGGTCATCGACAACACCACGAGCCGTGGGCGTACGCTGAGATTCCTCTACGACTGTCCGCACGACGAGTTCAAGCGGGAGTTGTTCGCCTTAGGTGAAGCGCCGCTGCCCCGCTATGTCATTGACAAGCGCCCTGCCACACCCGAGGACATGGAGAAGTTCCAGACCATCTATGCCAAGAACGAGGGTGCTGTTACAGCCCCTGCCACAGGTCTGCACTTCAGCCGTGAACTCATGAAGCGCATGGAGATACGCGGCATCAACTTCGCCTATATCACCCTGCATTGCGGACTCGGCAACTTCGACGCCATCGAGGTGGAAGACCTGACGAAGCATAAGATGTCGTCGGAGCAGATGTTCGTTGGCAAAGAGGCCTGTGATATTGTCAACAAGACCAAGGAGAACGGTCACCGCGTCTGTTCTGTCGGTGTGAGCACCGCCCGCGCCACAGAGAGTGCCGTGGGTACCGACGGGTTGCTGAAGGAGTTTGAGGGATGGACCAACAAGTTTATCTTCCCGCCCTACGAGTTCGGAATGTCTAACGCCCTCGTAGCTAACTTCTACCATCCCGAGTCGCCGATGATGATGATCCAGGCTTCGTTCGGCGGCTATGACCTGGTGTACGAATGCTATAAGAATGCCGTCAAACACGGTTATAAGTTCGGCTGCTTCGGCGATGCGCTGTTGGTCGTGGACGATTAAATAGAAGTGAGAGGTAAGGAGTAAGATATGGGAGAAATGATACATCAGGTGTATTTAGGTCTGGGGAGCAACCAGGGTGACAGAGCGGCACAGATTGCCCGTGCCATCGAGCTCATTGGTGAGCGGGTAGGGCGGGTTATCCGCCAGTCGTCGGTCATCGAGACCAATCCCTGGGGCTTCACGTCAGGCAATAAGTTCCTCAACTGCGCCATCCTATGCGAGACAGCACTCCTGCCGTTTCCGTTGCTCAGGGTCACTCAGCAGATAGAACGTGAACTCGGTCGCCACTATAAGGGTGGAGCCTATCGCGACCGTTCTATCGATATCGACATCCTGCTCTACGACGATGTGACCATCGATACGCCTGACCTCCAGATTCCCCATCCGCTGATGGAACAGCGCGACTTCGTGATGATTCCCTTAAATGAAATAAAGCCTCGCTGATGAGCGAGGCTTTATTATAAGAATTAATCCCCGCCGGCTGGCGAGGATTAATTGTTTTACTTACGAAGACCGAGTGCCTTGATGATAGCACGATAACGGTTGATGTCGTTGTTGTAGAGATACTTCAGCAACTTACGGCGCTTACCGACGAGCATTGTCAGCGAACGGGCGGTGTTGTGATCCTTGTGGTTCTTCTTCAGGTGCTCTGTCAGGTGAGAGATGCGATAGCTGAAGAGGGCGATCTGGGCCTCTGCGGAACCGGTGTCCGTAGTGCTCTTGCCATACTGACCGAAGATCTCTTCTTTCTTGGCTTTGTCTAAATACATAATTTTTTAATGTGATTAATGTTGTTTGCAAATACATTCTTCGGACGCCTTACCGCCTTAATCACAACGGTTTACGTCGTCGAATGCTTCGGATTTTCCGAAATGCGGGTGCAAAATTACGAATAAGTGAGCAAAAAACCAAGAAAAAATCCAAAAATTTTTGTTTTTTTTCGAACGTGAGTAATTTCGAGCTTGCTCAAAGGTACGAATAAGTGAGTTGCATGGTGGTGTTAATGTTTTATAAAATTTAAACTTTTTGTCGTCTTTTTGTGGATAATTCAGATTAATTCATTACCTTTGTAATCACATTCGTTTTAATTTAATTGTTTAATCACTAAAATCAATCGATTATGAAGAAATTAATGATGATTGCTGCCATGGTGCTCATGAGCACAGGCGCGTTTGCACAGGAAGCCGGTATGAAGGCTGTTGGTGCTACTTTTAGCGACTATCTGGATTCCAACAGTCGTATTGCTATCGGTGCAAAGTTCCAGTACAGCTTTACCGAAAATATGCGTGGTGAATTTGACTTTAAGTTATATCCTCCCAAGTCACATATACTTTTGTGGAACCCGACAGTGAACTTCCATTATTTGTTCCCCATCATCGACAAGTTGTATGTCTATCCTCTCGCAGGTGTTGGTGTACTGGGTTATTCTTACAGCTATAGTGGGGTTTCAGATACTCAAACCATATTTACTGTTAAATTCGGCGCAGGTGCAGAATATTATATCACTGAGAAGTTCAAAGGGATCTTTGAAACATATTATCAGGTTGCAAAGAAGGACAATTTGAAATATAGCGATCCGATTATATCTATTGGTGCTGGTTACATCTTCTAAGACATTGTTATAATAGTAATTCAGGTTTAACAACTGAAACAATTAAAGTATGAAGAAGATAATGATGATTGCTGCCCTGATGGTGGCTACACTGAGCGCAAACGCACAGAACATGTTTATCAAGCCGATGGTTGGTGGAACGCTGACTACTTTGACAGGCGATAGTTCTGATGATGCAAAGATGAAGGTTGGCCTCGTGGCTGGTGCTGAGTTTGGTTACAACTTTGCAGAGAATATGGGTGTGACCGCAGGTCTGCTTTACACGATGCAGGGTGCCAAGTCTAAAGGTTTCGATAAAAATATGAATCTAGATTATCTGAACATCCCCATCCTGTTCAACTACTATGTTGCTCCCGGATTTGCCCTGAAGGCTGGTGTACAGCCTGGTATCCTGACGCGTGCAAAGCTAGATGATACTGATGTTAAGAAATCTTATAAGAGTATTGACGTTGCAATCCCCTTGGGTGCATCTCTTGATATTAGCGATTTCGTAATTGATGCCCGCTACAATCTCGGTGCTCTGTTCAACATTTCTGATGATAGCGATTTCAAGTCTCACAACAGCGTTATCATGCTGACTGTGGGCTACAAGATCCCCCTCTAAGACATTAGGTTGATTGATATAGAGCGAGAAATCGCTTCCGTTCGGAAAAAAATGATGGGCGGAGGCAGATTTCTCGCTTTTTCTTTGTATCTTTGCGCCCGTTTTATATAAATAGGTATGCAGGATATCAGAAACATTGCAATTATTGCACACGTAGACCACGGCAAGACAACGCTCGTGGACAAGATGATGCTGGCAGGCAATCTCTTCCGTGAGGGACAGAACCTGAGCAGCCAGGTACTCGACGCCAACGACCTGGAGCGCGAACGCGGCATCACCATTC
>JAEETC010000302.1 GCA_016286585.1 Prevotella sp.
GGGTATAGATGTCGTTGATAAACCCAACGAGGTTCTGCTCACTCATGTGCATCTGCATCTGTCCCTTGTCGATCTTACGGAGGTCCATCATCTGGTTGATGAGGTGCAAGATGCGCTCGGCATTGCGACGAATAGTCTCGTAGACACTCTTGCGGTCTGGGTTCTCCTCGTTCTTGATAAGTGAGAGCAGAGGCGTGAGAATCAATGTCATCGGGGTGCGGATCTCATGACTGATGTTCATGAAGAAACGCAATTTAGCTTCGCCCATCTCCTCGGCATGGATATGTGCTTGGAGGCGCAGGCGGTTCTGCTCACGGTGACGACGGTAGGCAATCATCTGCCAGGCGAAGAGACCGATGATGACAGCATAGAAGAAGTAGGCCCAAGCCGAACGGTACCACGGGCTGTGTACCACGATGGTAAAGCTACGCTCAGGCGTCTCGATGTTGTTGCGTTCGCCCTTGACACGGAAGCGGTATGTGCCTGGGGGCAGGTGGGTGAACGACAGTTCGTTGTTTCCTGCGGGCATCATGCGGAAGGGCTCGCCGTTGATACTATAATAATAAGTAATGTGTTCGGGGTTCTCGTATGTGAGCGTTGAGAACTGGATGGCGAACGAGTTGTCATGGTATCCGAGTACGAAGTAGTTGCTGGCGCTGACGGGGGTCTCAGTCACCTGATAGCCGCCTGAGCGTGTGGCGGTGTTCACGGGCGTGCCGTTGATGGTGAAGGCGGTGATTTGTACGGTGGCCTCCCACTTGCTCTGCTGGATGTCCTGAGGCTTGAACCATGTCACACCGCCCGTACCTCCGAGGATGATGGTACCATTGGGGGTGACATAGGAACAGCCGTCGCTGAACTCATTACTCTGCAGGCCGTCGTCGGCGAAGTAGTTATTGGTGCCTCCCTTCTCAGAATCAAAGAGCGTCATTCCGTGGTCGGTGGTAATCCACAGCTTACCCTGCTGGTCGCGCTCTATGGAGGCGATACCATTGTCGGAAAGTCCGTCGGCGGTGGTATAATGGTGCATCTCACGCGTCTTCAGGTCATAGCAGAACAGACCGTCGTTCGTGCCATACCACAGACGACCGTCGTACTCACGAACCACACGTACAGGTTCACTGTAGTTCAGACAGTTAGAGTCGAACACCTTCGTCCAGCTGCCGCTGGAGATGTCGAGGCAGCAGATACCCATCGTCGTGGCGGCATAGACACGCTGTCCGTCGGGCGACACATGAACCTGTGAGACGAAATCATTGGTGATACTGTTCACCTTTCGGTCGCTGTCGGCACCCGGTTTCATTTTATAGGTGCGTATCTGCTGACCGCCATCTGTCAGACAGAGCATACCGTGGCGCATGGTGGCAACCCACAGGCGGCCCTGTTTGTCGGCGCAATAATCCATGATGATCAGATGGTCGTCATCAGGATAGGTCAGCGGATGATACTTCATGCTGGCGGGGTCAATCCATCCCCAGCCATCTCCGTAGGAGCCTATCCAGATACGTCCGTCGGCATCCTCCTCAACAGCCATGATGGTGGAGGGGAAGCCTTCAAGGAGATGACGCTGCAGACGATCGTTGGCATCAAAGAGGTAGATACCGTCCTTGTCTGTGCCCACCCACGTGCGATGCTGTCTGTCAATCAGTACGCTCACCACACATGCGGAGCCAATGGCGTTGCGCTCATGGCCGAGACGGTAGCCCATATAACTGAAGCCATTGAAGGATATCGGCTGGCGGTACAGACCTTTCTGCAACAGTCCGAACCAGAGGTTACCGTGACGGTCCTCGGTAATGGAGTACACCTTGCTCTTGGCCAGGTCCACCTCCATGCTGAAGAAGGGGTTATCGCTGAGGGCATCAGTCTTGGGATTGTAGATGGCAACACCCTTACCGTCGTAGCCCACGATGATACAGTCGTAGCGGTCGCAGAAGAGTGCCGATACACTCTTGTTGCCCGTGGCGGCGACATGTACGAAGCTCTCACCCTGCTGACGGTACAGTCCGGCATTGGAGCCCACATAGATATGTCCCTCACGGTCGGAGCAGAGTTGCCCGAGGATGAGGTCCTTACGGTCGTTGAGATAGTGGCGGAGCTTCTTCCCGTCGTAGCAGAGCAGACCGTCCTGGTCTGTGACCATCCACAGGTAACCGTTCTTATCCTCCAACAGCGAGTTCACGGTATGCAGTCCTGCGAAGACACCTCCCAACTGGCGCGCCGTCTGTTTGTCGGAGAACTTCACCACACCGAGTCCTGATGTGCCTACCAGTACGTCGCCGTTAGCTCTCTCAAGGAAACAGGTGGCATAGCCGTAATTCAACTTGCCCTGGTGATCGTACAAGGTGACGTTGTGGAACTGCTCACCGTCCCATGTCTGCAAGGAGCCGTACATGCCAAAGTAGAACAGCCCATGACTATCCTGCATCATGCTGTTCACATAATTGCTGGCAAGCGTCTTGTCAGACTCGTTCTCTTTCTTAAAGACACGGA
>JAEETC010000088.1 GCA_016286585.1 Prevotella sp.
TGAAGATGGACTACCAGCTCCACAAGCGGGTGATGAAGACAGGCTTCGAGGAAGCTCCGTGGATCTATAAGATTGGCGACACCTACTTCCTGGAATATGCCGCTGGTGGCGTGCCTGAACACTGGGCCTACTCCACATCGAAGAGCATCCACGGCCCTTGGCACTACGAAGGCCGCATCACAGATGAGTCGCCAGGCTCGTTTACCATCCACGGTGGCACCATCGACTTCAAGGGGAAGTCGTACCTCTTCTATCACGACGGCATCCCCTCTGGCGGCAACGGTTTCCGTCGCACCACCGCCTTCCGTGAGTTTCAGCGCATGAAGGACGGTCGCATCCCCAAGATCGACATCCAGGAGAAATAGGCTCAGCGTGAAGTTGGCTTGACGATTCGTTTGGCCGTGCCGATGGCACCGGCAGGACAGACGAGTCGGCAGAGGTGACAACCAACGCACTTCGTGCCTACCAGCCGTGGCCGTCGGGTCTCACGATCGAAGACGATTGCCTGATGGCCACCGTCGCTGCATGACACCTCACAGCGTCCGCAACCGATACACAGTTCCCGGTCGAACTTCGGGTAGATAATGGTATCGCGATCCAGATGGTCGGGCTTCAGGAACTTCGGCAGTTGCTCTCCCACCAATGCAGCCAGTTCGTTGATGCCTCGCTTGGCCATATAACGCTGCAGGCCCAGGATAAGGTCATCGATGATGCGATAGCCATACTGCATGACGGCGGTACACACCTGCACGTTACTACAACCCAACTGGATGAACTCCAGAGCGTCGCGCCACGTCTCAATGCCGCCGATACCGCTCAGTTCAAACATCGAAGATTGTTCACGCAGCTGGGCCAGTTCGAGGATATGCCGCAGGGCGATGGGGCGCACGGCCCGACCAGAGTAGCCCGATATCGTGCGCTGTCCGGCCACCTCAGCATCGGCGTCCATCGTCACACTCTTGATGGTGTTGATGGCAGAAATGGCATCGGCACCAACCTCCAGACAGGCGGCGGCAGGCTCCGCAATATGGGTGATGTTGGGCGTCATCTTCGGGATGACAGGTATCTTCACGCTCTTCTTCACGCAGGCGGTATAGGTCTTCACCAGCTCTGGACTCTGTCCCACGTCGCTGCCCATACCCTCGTGCTTCATCTGCGGACACGAGAAGTTCAGCTCCACAGCGTCGCAGCCTGCCTCCTCGGCCATCTTCGCCAGCTTGATCCACTCTTCCTCGGTCTGTCCCATGATCGAGGCGATGACCACCTTCTTGGGGTAGTCCTGCTTCAGTCGGCGCAGGATGTCGAAGTCCATCTCCACGGGGTTCTCGCTCAGTTGTTCCATGTTGCGGAAGCCGTAGAAGTCGCCGTGGGTGGCATTGTTGTGCATGGCGTCGAATCGCGGCGACACCTCCTTGATCTCCTGCAGGCAGATGGTCTTGTAATAGACACCAGCCCAACCGGCATCGAAGGCCCGCGCCACCATCTCGTAGTTGGTACACACGGCCGACGAGGCGAGGAAGAAGGGATTCTCGCACTCGATGCCACAGAACGTGATGCCGAGCGAGGGGTAACAACTGTCGTCCACATCGTCTGGATGTATGCTGCGCACCACCTCCTTGATACGGATAGGCCAGTTGTAGTGGATACAGGCCTGCTCGGCGCGCTCCAGGTCGCCGTCGCTGCAGTCTTTCACCCAGCGCAGGGCTGGCTTGTGGTTGTCGAAACGGATGGCGCGGATAGCTCGCGCCGTATCGCCCGTCTTACAGGCCTTGGTACAGGGTGCATCCTGACACAGCAGGCAGCGGCTGGCCTCCTCATAGATGTTTACCTTTCTGATCTTCACCCCTTTCAACTTGATCCGGTTATGGTCGAGCGACTCGATGATGGCCAGACTCTCTATGTGCTTCACCCCTGCCTCGGTGAGCACCTGGCGACCGCCCTGGAACTCCTTCTCGATGATGAATCCCATGCCCACGAGTTCGGCACCTGCCTGTCGGCACAGGTCTATGATTCCCATACCGGCATTGCCGAAGGCCAGGAAGTCGTCGATGAAGAGCACCCGATCGCTGGGCGAGAGATACTCGCGGCTGATGATCAACGTATAGTCGTTCTGCTTGGTAAACGATCTCACCGTCGTAGCCAGGCAGTCGGCCATCGTCGACGGCTTTTTCTTCTTGGCGAACACCACGGGCAGCTCCATCATATAACCCAGCATCACTGCTGGCGCGATGCCCGACGCCTCTACGGTCAGGATCTTCGTGGGCCGTGCCTCAGCAAAGCGGTTCATCATCTCCACCGCCACCTGTTTCATCAGGTAGGGGTCCATCTGGTGGTTAATGAATCTGTCTACCTTCAGGATGCCCCCGTCCAGGCATCGTCCGTCCTGAAGAATGCGATTAATCAACGGCTTCATAGCCTCATAACTCTTATTCATGATTGTGTTGTTTAATGTAATACCGATGCAAAGATACACATTTATAATCATATAACGTGCAACTTCTGCGTTTATTAGCACAGAAATTGTTCTACAGAAGGCTTCTATCGCGTTAATAAACTATAAATTCGGACAGTCTCATGCAGTCTTTCCCCTTTGCGACACCCGATATAAGTAAAAAGAATTAAATTTGCAACATAGTTTAAGAATCAATACAAGAAAATTATGAAAAAAGTCATTATTATCATGCTGGCTCTCGCCATGACTGCAGGAGTTTCAGCTCAACAGAAGGGAGATGCTCAGTCCGCCATCAACAACATCATGACGCGCACCAGCATCCGTCAGTACACCGATGAACCAGTCTCAAAGGCTGACATCGAGACGATGCTACGTGCCGGTATGGCTGCACCTACAGCCGTCAACCGCCAGCCCTGGCACTTCGTGGTCATCAACAGCAAGGTGAAACTTGCCGAACTCGCAGGCGACAACCCTCGTGGTGGTATGCTGAAGAAGGCTCCGTTGGCCATCGTCGTATGCGGAAATATGGACAAGGCGCTGCCAGGACAGGGACGCGGATTCTGGGTTCAGGACTGCTCGGCTGCTACAGAGAATATCCTGCTTGCTGCCAACGCCATCGGCCTTGGTGCCGTCTGGACGGGACTCTATCCTGACGAGAACCGTGCCGCAGCTGTTGCAAAAGTGCTGAAACTGCCTGAGACTTACATTCCTCTTTGCACTATCGTTATCGGCCATCCCGCAGAACAGCCCGCACCAAAGGACAAGTGGAAGCCTGAAAACGTATCTTATAACGAATTTGGCGGTCAATCAGAGTAATTTTCAACCTAAGTCATATGAAGGGTTTATGAAAGTAAAGATTCAAACAATAGTAAAAATGCGAGATTATGAGCGAAGAAACACAGAGAATCAATCTCGATGACTACATCCAGACCGGCGAGGGCGGGACAGCGGGTCACCTGTATAAGCGCGTGGATTAACCGAAAATCTTGACCAGTCTGAAGATGAAGAATTTCTTGTCAATAACACCTCTTAGCTGAGCCCTGAAGTCCTTAATCTTAGCATTCAGCGATTCTGCAGAAGCATTGGTTGACCTGTTGACAAAGTAGTTGAGGATTTCATCCTCTCTGTCGTACATGGCTGCGGCAATGTCGTTGAAGGCTTTATTATCAAACTCGCCTACTTTGGCATACCACTTCTTGATGCTTTTACGTCCGGCTTCCTTGTCGCACTTCTGGGCAAAGATCATCCTCAGAGAGTGTGTCAGGCTGTACGCCATCTCTATATCAGGATACAGCTCAAAGAGTATCTCCGCACGCTCCCTTTGGCTTGGAGTCCACTTCTCAGGTGACACCATCAGCAGGTATTTACTGCGCATGAGCAGCTCTGCCTTTGTCTCGTTGTTCTTCAGCCTCTCAGGATGGTATGCGGCATTGCTACGGATTGGCTTGCCTTCTGCATCTACAAGCGGCTTTCCGCTCTTGATCAGGTCTTTTATCATAGCCCTGAAGTCATCTCTGGCATTAGCGACCTCCGTCATTACCTCACGGCGATGCCCAATGCGTATTTCCTGTAATGCCTCCAGACAGAACTGCTGGTGATGGAAACGGTCAAGGGTAATCATCGCCTTGGGGAAGCAGGCACTGACAATCTGGTGCATGCTGTCGGAGAAGTCAAGCGTCACCTCTTCAACCTGCAGGCGTACTACTTCCGGTATCTTCTTCAGGATGCTTGTAACTTCCTTTGCCTTGGTTCCCTTCACAATGGCCACGAGGCATCCCTTTCGCCCATGAGCCTCCTTGTTGGACAGGATGGTATAGACCTCACCTGTGGACAGACATGTCTCATCTATGCTCAGATGAGTGCCCATATTCTTCGGGATTATCACCCAGTCCTCTGCATGGTCTGCGTCTTCCCAGATCTTGAAACCACTGATTGTCTCCTTGTATGAGCGCTCGAAGTTATCACCGTTGATGTGATAGTCTTTCTCAAACGAACGGGCCGTTATAGGGAGCGTCTCCAAACGCTTCTTTTAAAAAATCCGCCAGTTCCTTCGAACAGCGGGTCGACTCCTGGATAAAATCAAACTCTGACATGACATTGTGATTGTCGGAGTCAAGCCAGCGACGGCGGCGCACATGCAGCAGCACCTCCTGACCGCGTATAGGAAAGTCATGGAAGGTCTTGGCTGGCGTAAAGCCGTTAGGGTGCAAATCTTCACGATTGTCAGGTCTTAACTCATTCTCGTCAAGATACAGATGGATAACGTTCACAGGACTCTCATCTGACTCCGTATCTTGTGTGGCTGTCTTTTCCTTGGGCTTCACCTCAACATTGGTCAGTTCAAACCATTCCAACATATGTGTTGGCAACAAACATTTGGCAAGTATTTCGTATTGTGGATTCATTGTGATATCTCGTTTCTTATAAGAACGAAAAACATCACGCTTTTAGTCTACGCTCACACGTGGTTATACAGGTGACCCGAAGAAAGCCACCAGCGAGGAACCGCTGCCTACAAAGGCGCATAAAGATCTGACTGATCAAGTGCGAACATTCTACCTAGTTGGCGGTTTGCCTGCTGCCGTGACAGAATGGATTGAGACGCACAGCTACATCGAGGTGTCACATGTCCACACAGACATCATACAGACCTACGAGGATGACTTTAATAAGTATAAGAAGCGTGTGTCCCCTGTCCTACTCCGTCAGGTACTCCGTTCGGTGGCTCTTCAGGTTGGCAATAAGTTTGTCTATGCAGAAGCAGCAAGGGACGTACACTCTTCAGTTGTAAGAGAGGCGCTGCACCTGCTGACTCTTGCTGGGCTGATAACACCTGTAAAGCACACCGACGGCACAGGCGTACCTCTCGGAGCAGAGGAGAACAACAGTTATGTGAAATATCTGTTCTTCGACCTGGGCGTGATGCTGACAATGCTCGACATCCCTGCGGCAGACATTCTCACTGCGTCTGACATGGATTTGGTAAACAAGGGAGGCACATCGGAGATGTTCGCAGGACTGGAAATGAAGAAGTATCGCGACTGTTTCCAGAAGCCAGAGATGCACTATTGGCAGAACACGGAAAAGGGCAGCAATGCAGAGGTGGACTACCTGAGGGTGCGTGGCGGTAAAGTACTTCCTGTGGAAGTGAAGGCCAACACACAGGGAAGTATGCAGAGCCTCTGGATCTTCATGAGAAAGCGTCAGTTGCATGAAGCCATCAGAACATCGCTGGAAAACTTCGGCCAGTTTGACCACTATGACCCTAAGGACAATTTCGAGCAGCGGCATGTGGACATTGTTCCTCTATATGCATTGAGTAATCTTGAGTTGTAAAACGAGAGATTGAGAACAGAATTGTTAAAAACGAAAACTTTTCTCGGCTACGCAAAAAGATTTCGTACTTATTTTGTAATTTTGCACCCGCATTTGGACGAATGCGCTTAAAACAGGTTATAATCCTATACAGTATGAACGCGATAGCAAACATAACAACACGAACTTTTGTTCGGAGCCAGCGACGCTTCGAACAGAGTAGTTATGTGCATCCATTTGGTACACCATGCACAAGCGGTATAGGATTACCACGTCATCAAGAACATAGTTTTTTCTTCCGGGCATCATAGGATTGCCAGTAGAGAACAGAGAAATACAGTGATAGTTGGGATTATCCTTACCGAGGGAGATTCCAACTATTTTATTTATCCATTCAACCAGAAAAAAAACTATGCCTGCAAATAAGAATGCCTTGATAAGGTACAAAACGATAGACAACTGTTTAAGAAACAGATATAGAAGATGGACGCTTGACGATTTAGTGGATGCTTGCTGCGAGGCCCTGTACGACATGGAGGGCATCACCAAGGGAGTCTGCACCAGGACTGTACAGATGGACATACAGATCATGAGGTCTGACAAGCTGGGCTATAATGCCCCCATAGAGGTGTATGACAGGATTTACTACAGATATGCGGATCCTAATTATTCCATCACCGAAATGCCGTTATCAGCGGATGATTGCAAACTGATAAAGGAGGCTATCACCCTACTTGGCAATATGGAGAATACTGACACGGCAAGGACTCGGAAAGTTCTGAAGAAAGTTGAGAACAGACTCATCGCAATTCTGAACTTCGTATAAAAGGAAGGCTCCTTTCCAGGCTTATTGCTTGAAAAGGAGCTTTTTGTCTGGATAGCGAGATTCGAACTCACTCCACAAACTCCCAAAGATTGCATGCTACCATTAAACACTATATCCAGGAATAAAAACGTGACTCGTGAGAGATTTGAACTCCCGACAACGACATCCGGATTGTCGTGCTCTTATCCATCTGAGCTAACGAGCCGTCTGGAGCTTCAAGTAGGACTCGAACCTACGACCTGCTCATTACAAGGGAGCTGCACTACCGCTGTGCTATTGAAGCATTTGTAGTCGGTACGAGATTCGAACTCGTGTGGGCAGAATGAAAATCTGCAATCCTGACCTATTAGATGAACCGACCAAGCAGCGAGAGCCATCAAACTTGTTTGAATGGCCGAGTCGTGAGGGAGGAAGAGCAAAGCTCAACCGACCATCTCAGGGAGTTTGACAGGATTCGAACCTGCGTTGACAAGTGCCACAAACTTGCGCCTAAGCCTCTCGGCCACAAACTCCATATAAACTCCAGGTGGATTCGAACCACCACCTCCAGAACCGGAATCTGGTATGCTACCATTACACCATGGAGCTGTTTCCTCGTTGCCCCAGAAGGAGTCGAACCTTCGCTAACAGAGCCAAAACCTGTTGTACTGCCGTTATACCATAGGGCTATCTTCTTGTGGAACCTCGTGGAGTCGAACCACGTTCTCAGGATTTTCAGTCCTGCGCATACACCAAGTCTGCCAAAGTTCCAAATGTCGTTACCCCAGATGGATTCGAACCACCACCTCCAGATCCAGAATCTGACGTGCTAACCATTACACCATGGAGCAATTTGTGATGAGGGAGGGACTCGAACCCACGACCCGCTGCTTCGTAGACAACTGCTCTAATCCAACTGAGCTACCCCACCATTTGCGGAAGCAGAAGGATTCGAACCTCCGGAACCTGACAGTTCAACACGTTAGCAGTGTGCCGCTTTCGACCTCTCAGCCATACTTCCATAATCATTTCGGGTGCAAAGGTATAACAGGCTGATGAAGCCTATTTTCGTAGCAGAGAAAAAAAACAGAAAATTTGGATTTTAATAGAAAAACAAGTACAAAAGGTTTGTTATACAAAACATAATACCTATTTCATGTTAATCTGCTTTTGCTGGCCGTAACAGGTGGGCAATGCTCAAAACACTGCGTTTTAGGTATTGTGCATCTTGTTAATTTGTCATACCTTTGCACCCGAAATCACAGGTATAAAATTCATAAATAGTATTTGTTTAGTAATGAGGTGGCTGACTGTGATGGTCAGCCATTATTTTAAAAAGAATAGTAACTTATTAAATATTCAACTATGACAAGAAGTATTAAGATTTCGATTCTGTGGCTGCTGACCGTCTGCGGCTTTGCCTGCCACTCCATTTGTGATGTTCTGCCCATGTTTTGGGGCAAGA
This sequence comes from Prevotella sp., assembly GCA_016286585.1. Taxonomy (GTDB): domain Bacteria; phylum Bacteroidota; class Bacteroidia; order Bacteroidales; family Bacteroidaceae; genus Prevotella. Next base: position 8,038 of record JAEETC010000088.1, read on the forward strand.
ATATGGCCATTGCCGCCACCGACGGCAACGTTGACCAGGGCATGATAGTGTTCATGATGACGCTCTCGTATCTTATTCCCGCTTGTGGCGTGCTCTGTATGCTGTGGAAAAAGAAAGCTCTGAAAGTCATCAATGCCGTGCTGGCCGCACTCATCGGCTTGTTCAACATCGCCCATGCGTTCATGGAGCTGCCTTCCGACAATGCTGGGCAATACGTCATCATGCCCATGATGATTATCGTAGGCCTCGTGCTGGCATGGTATAGCATTAAATATGTAAAGGATTAAGCCATGGGACTATTAAAAACGTTTTTCACCAACTGTGCCTGTCCGCAAGGACGGATGGGACTCGCGATGCTGAAGTTTATGAATCTCTGTCATGCACCGCTGACGAACTGGGGACTGAAACTGGTCAATATTCAGGATGGCTGGACGATGCTTGATATCGGCTGTGGTGGCGGGGCAACCTTACAACGGCTGCTGAAGCGGAGCGAGGGGTCAACGGTCTATGGCATCGACATCTCTGAGGAAAGCGTAGCGAAAGCCAAGAAGGTGAATGCCGAAGTGCTCGACAAGCGGGTGTTCATCACTCAGGGATCTGCCGAAAAGTTGCCTTATGAAGACGGGAAGTTCGACCTCGTGACAGCAGTAGAGACGGTGTATTTCTGGCCAAACCTACCTGACTGTCTTCAAGAGGTGCGCCGTGTACTGAAGCAGGGCGGGAAATTCGCCATTCTGGTTGAAGTAATTGATGGCGACTCCATGTGGACGAATGTCGTAGAGGGCATGACGGCCTATTCGCCGGAGGAACTGAAGACGCTGCTCGACGATGCAGGTTTCATCCAGACTGAGATTCACCGCATGAAGCCATCGAATGCAACTATCATCGGCGTGAAAGCATAGTTTGCAACCGGATTGCGGCAACATCGCCGTACCTTTGCACCGTCAAACAAAAGAATATGAATGATGGCAGACAAGATTAAGAGTTCGTATAAGTTCAGCAAGAGTTTTTACGATGATGCAATTACACAGGGCAAATGGTGGAGCAAGTTGTATTTCAAGCTACTTTGGGGCGGTGTCGATGACAACGAGATTGCCCGCAGGGTATTGAGTTGGATTCCTGATGGCTTCAAGGGGCGGTTGCTCGACGTGCCTGTCGGTACGGCAGTATTTACCACGGAGAAGTACAGAAAGATGAAGCAAGCCGACATCACCTGTCTGGACTATAGCCAGGACATGCTGGAGCAGGCTGAGTACAGATTCCGTGGAGCAGGTATCTCCAACATACATACCATGCAAGGCGACGTTGGAGCACTGCCTTTCGAGGATAGATTATTCGATATCGTGCTCTGCATGAACGGCCTCCATGTATTCCCCAATAAGGACAAGGCCTACGCTGAGATTCTACGAACCTTGAAGCCTGGAGGCGAACTATTAGCTTGCTTCTACATTGCAGGTGAACAAAGGGTTGCCGACTGGCTCGCCAAGACTGTCATGACCCACATGGGCTGGTTCACACCTCCTTTCGATACTGCTAACGATGTGCGTCAACGTCTGGAGCCATATTATGACATCCTCGACTTCCATGTTGAGGGAGCAATGCTTTATTTCAGGGCCAGGAAAAAATAACCTACGATAAAAGTATAATCACACCACTTACAGCGATATAGGCATAAACGATGTATCGGAAAATGCGATTGGGAATGCGCTTGAAGACGTAGGCTCCAAGGGTTGTGCCGATGATGACTCCACCAAGTCCAAAACAGTAATCTGTCAGGACGGTCGTTGTGAAGAAGCCGTTGTAGGCACGAACAAAAGTCATCATCACATTGCCAATCAGGAAGTAAGTCTGTGCCATAGCCATATAGTGCTCCTTGGTGGGTTCCGACTGGATGAAATAGAGCACGGCTGGTGGGCCTTGCATACCAAAGAAGCCTCCCATCAGTCCGCTAAGTGTACCAGCACCTACCTGTACTTTCTTCGTTGTCGGCAACTTGATCTTCTGGCTAAACAAGGCGAAATAAATACTTATGACTATCAATGCCACACCCAGGATCCGTTTCAATATGTGGTCTTCGATACGAGTAAGGGCAAAGATTGCTACTGTCGATACAACAATAAACGTCATCAGTATCGGCCAAAGCCGTTTCCAAGTGACATAGCTTCTCATTCGCCAAACGATGACAGCCGAGGTGGTAATGGCCAGAAGTCCTGAGAGGGTTGTGGCCTCGCCGTATGTGGGCAGGAAGAACGGCAGCATCGTCATGATGAAGATGCCAAAGCCGAAGCCCGTGGTGCGTTGCACGAAACTGGCTCCGATGCTCAACAGGAATATGGCTATGAAAAGGCTACTCATCATCATTCAGTCAAGAGAAAAAGTATTTCTCTATCATTGCTTGCAACAGTTTTGGAGTAAGGTTTGCAAGACCTGTCTTCTCAATCAGCGCAAACTCTTCTTTGTTCTTGCCTATCACGAACTTACGTTCCTTGCCATCAATCTCAACAAGCAGATGGTAGTTACCTTTGTATGCCTGTTCCATGCGGATGTTGGAAACCGAATGACCGTTCATTGAGAACTCAGGCAATTCGGATTCATCCCATTCTCCCCATGCTTTCAGGTGACCGATAATGGTTGTCTCCACCCTACCCGTCCATTCATCAGACACACCGTATTTCGTGGCGATAGAACGGAACTGCTTCAGTGATGCAGCCACATCGCGGATGATAGCATCAGGTCGGCGTATACCATTGTCACGAGCAAACTGGATGGCATCGTCACGAGTAATATTCCGAAGCTTTGTTCTGATATACATGCAGTGGTCTTTGTTGGGCAAGAAACCTCCATTATCTATGATATAAGTAATATCGTAGGCAGGCGATAATCTCCAACTGCCATCCTCGTTCATGATAAACGAAAAGTTCTTGTTATGGTCATCAGTATTATTGGCCAAAATATTGAACACCATCCTTCGGAACACCTCCTGACAGTCTGACTCAGGAAGATGAAGTTTACGACAGGTATCTATCAGTTGTCCATAACTTTCTGCCTCTGGGTTGATGGCTGCCAATGTCTGCGTATAAATCTTCCTCTCACCGTCACGATCGAAACGCTTAGTGATAAAGTGGTTGTTGCCTTCAACAGCATACAAATTGGATGGCATCATCTGGATTCCTGCCATCGTCGCCAGTTCATAGTAAGTCATTTCCAGTTCAGCCGAGCTATACTGTGTGTTACCGAACTTCAGCAGATAGTAGTCATAGTTCTTCAGACCTGATATCTGACCACTACGAATCTCGCCCGTCTTCTGGTTGATGGCGATGATGGCCTTAGGCTGACGTCCTCCTGCAGAAGTACCGACAGTCAGCAATGACTGCATGGTGATGGATTCCTCAGGGAGAATATGCGCCTGCTCACGTTCCGCATAAATACGCGCTGCCAAATCTGCTAACGACTTCATGTCTATCTTCTCAGCCTTGCGTTCACGGGCATACTCAGGCTGATATTCCAATGCACCCATGCCTCGCTTGCCAATAAACGAGAGCTTATCCAATGGCGTAATGTCTGCATTGGACAGATGGTTTTGCAGTCGCCACAAATCAAAGAGCTGATTACCCCAGGCATCAGGCAATGAGTCGGCAACGAATGCAGGCAGTTTTTGGTAGATCCTGGCATCCTCGCCCCAAACTGGCATCAGCCCCCTAGCTCCATCTATAGGGGCAACCAGAGGAGAGATGTTCAGTCCTTTCTTCAACCATTCTGGGTTGTAGATGAAATACGACCGCTTTCTGCGTTCATCCCATGCCAGACGGCCTATCTCCTCACCCCATAGAATAACCTTCAATGTCTTCGTCATAACAGCTTACTTTTTGGTGTGTCTGATACGTTGGGCCTTTTTCTCCTCCTTGCGAACAAGATATGGCGACTCAGGTAATTCTGGCAGCACATCGTCAAGGGCATCCACCTGACCAATCACTTTCAGGAGCAGAATGAATGTTGACAGCGACAGATTGCCTGCCGTACCATTCTCGAACTTGTGGATAGTGGTCAGTCCGATACCGGATTGCTCTGCCACCTCCTTCTGAGTGAGATTGCAACGCATCCTATATTCCTTGAAGCGTTCACCAAGCAAACGAACAAGTTCTGGCGTAGAATATTCGTAGAAGTTTGCCATAAGCATAATATTTAATATTCAGCAGAATGATATTTATGTTAAATATAAGATTTTATCTTCACTTTATTAAACTTTACGACTGCAAAAATAAGCACAATTTTCCAAACTTCCAAATTTTATCGGATAATTGTGCGATTTATGAGCGTTTTTTTGTACTTTTGTACCTATAAAGCCTCGGTAGAAGCCACTACCAATAAAAGAACATTAAATACGTTAAAAGTGGCCTTTTGGAAAGCGTATAGAAAGTGTATTTCGAGTTTCCTACTTTTTAGAGGCTAAAGCACTGATTATCAATTATGAAAATCTAGTGCGTGGGAAAGTGATATGAGACTACGTTATATCAATTTGTCATTACCTGCACCTATTTCAAATTCGTCATTCTGTCGGTTTGATGATGACTCTGCGATAAGCGGGCAAGGCGTACTTGC
>JAEETC010000303.1 GCA_016286585.1 Prevotella sp.
CCAATCCCCAATCCCCAATCCCCAATTTTTATTTTTTCTTTTAAATTATATAAAAACATATTCATCAATAAAAAACTCTAATTTAAAATAAAAATTTAACAAAAATTTATTAAAAAAGTAAAAAATAATTTATAAAAAATATAAAAATCGATATTCGGGGTTCGCCTTCGGTCACCCACAAGACTACTAACCGAACCTTAAGCCGCTTAACTTCGGAGGTCGGAAGGGATCCGGTGCGTTAGGCTTAGTATGATCGATTCTAATTGATAAACAATTTAATTAATATATAAATGATAAAAATCATTTCAAATTACATTACACTTTCAATATTTAATATAAATATTTATCAATTATAACTTTTTTATATTATTCAATCAAGTTCATTTAAAACTATAATTCTTTCTATATTTTTATCTATCTCTTTTCAATTTAAAAACAATTTTATTATGTTTTAATATTGATTTTATATTGTATAGAAATATGATGAGCATATTTTAAATCAAATTATATTTGAAATATAATATAATATATATTGTTCAAAAAATTAAACAAATTTCAAAAAAAAAAAAAAAATAAATTAATTTTTTTTATATTATAAATAAATAATTAAAATATAAAAAATTAAAATTTTAAACAATAACAAACCAAACCTTCTCAAATACCAAACCTAACCCAAACCTAGATATAACCTAGAACAAAGTTTAATCAAATCTAATAACTCGAGACACAAACTTTGAGAATAATTTTCAATTTTTTATTAAAATTTAATAGCTCAATTAAGAAAATTGAATAAAATTGAAAAAAAATTAAATTTTTATTTAAAAAATTCAATTTTTTAATCAAATTTAATGATTTTTTAAAGAATTTTATATGAGTTTATATGATTTGAGTGAGTTCTGAGTGTTATGTGACTGTGAGTTAAGCAACTCAAAAACATTTTTTGATTAAATTTTGATGTTTAATCAAACAAAATAAATAAAATTAAAAATAATTATTCACCATTAATTATTTATCAAAACAATAAAAATGAAAAAGAAACACTAAAATCTAGAAAGAAACAGATTTTTCTAGATTAATAATCACTTAATTAATATTAAAATCATACTAATATCTAATATAAACATAAATAAACATATTCTAATTCTTTTAATTGTAAATTATTCTTGTTATTCAAAAAATTTAGGTGTAAAGAAAAAGAAAATATAAAAACGTGATTTTTCAATCCAATGAAAAAGGAATATAAGCCATTTCAATTTAGAAATGATTTTTAGAATATATTAATGATGATTATATTTCATTTTCTTATTTCCTGATTTTGAATCTCTCAAAAAACTCAAAAATTAAAACCAAAAATTAATTATAATAAAATATCTTTATAAAAAGAACGAAAAACCTAGTCTTTCCATTATAAAAAATATATAGAAGAATGTAAAGAATCTGAATATCTTAATTTTCCCATAGTTTATTTTTTGACTTAACTTTGTGAAATTTCAATTTTTAGTCCAATTTCCGGAGATTAAGTTAAAATAGCCCTAGCTATATATATGGAGCAAAAAAATGAAAAAAAAAGAAAAGTTGAATAAAGTTAAAAAACTTATTCAAAAAAGCTTTTCTTGAACTTGGCACCTGGATTTCAATCCTTGGCAGTCTTAAAAGTTCTAATTCATTTAAACTCCTATGACTCACTCATATATTTTTATGACATTGAACTCATTTGTTATAAACAAATTGAGTATCATAATGAGTCCTATAAAGGAAAAGTTAGATTATTGTATTTATATCTATATGATATTGATGCTAATCTCTTTATCCTGCAAATCCTGTCTTGGAAATACTCTCAAGTATTCTCCAATGTCAAGTTTGCAAATAAGTTTTCAATTTCTAAACACTCTATGAATATTTTCAAAGAGTAATTTATGATTTTGAAAACTAGTTGATTACAATTAAGAAAGATAAATAATCCATTGATTGAGTGTTTTTGCATAGCAAATCCACAAAAATCATGAATTATCTTTTCTAATTGAAGCTTACTATATGGGTTTTCCCCCATGTAGTACCTGGTTGATTCTGCCAGTAGTCATATGCTTGTCTCAAAGACTAAGCCATGCATGTCTAAGTATAAATAACTACACAGTAAAACTGCGAATGGCTCATTAAAACAGTTATAGTTTATTTGATACATTAAATGGATAACTGTAGAAAAACTAGAGCTAATACATGCCAAGGCCGCAAGGTCGTATTTATTAGATAACTCCAATATGAATCATAGTAACTTAGCAAATCTCAATTTCATTGAGATATATCATCCAAGTTTCTGCCCTATCAGCTTTCGATGGTAGTGTATTGGACTACCATGGCTTTCACGGGTAACAGGGAATTAGGGTTCGATTCTGGAGAAGGAGCCTGAGAAACGGCTACTACATCTACGGAAGGCAGCAGGCGCGTAAATTACCCAATCCTGACTCAGGGAGGTGGTGACAAGATATA
>JAEETC010000089.1 GCA_016286585.1 Prevotella sp.
GCCTTTCACCCTATACCGATGTGAAAAGTATGCAGATCAAAGCCCGTGGAAAACTGACGGTGCTTGGTGTTAACTATCGAACCATACATCCTGACAGTTTACAGCGAGTGAAGCAGTTGCGCGAGGCTGAAAAACTGGTCAAGTCGACGGATGAAAAAGAACGTGAACTGAAGGCACAGTTAGAGGTCGTAAATGCCCAGTTAGAGATGGTGAAGACCAACAGTTCGATTGGCAACCGCACCACCGTCACTCCATTGGCCAATATCAAGGAGCTGAATAACTATTATGCCCAAGAGACGCTTGAGCTGAAGAAAAAAGCCATTGCCATAGACCAGGAACTGGAAAAACTGGCTGAGATACGCGAGAAACAGGAAAAGACGGTCGACTCGATTGCCCGTCTGAAGTTGAAGACGATGACCGAGGCAGACCTCACTCTACAGGTGGCACAAGCTGGCAAGGTGGAGTTCGACCTTACCTATTATGTCAGAAACGCAGGTTGGTATCCTACCTATGACCTTCGTTCAGAAGGACTCGGCCTGCCTCTCCAACTGTCGTACAAAGCGAACATGTTCCAGAATACAAAGGAAGAATGGAATAATATTCCCGTCACCCTCTCTTCAGCCAATCCGAGCCGTTCCAATATCGCCCCAGAGTTGCGCACTTACTGGATCGACTATGGCAAGCTGGCTCCCCGCTATGACAACGAGTTGGGCACAGAAGGCAGTGTGTCTGGCGTAGTGCTCGACGAAGAGGGCGAACCCCTGATAGGCTGTTCTGTCACGGTGGTTGGCACAAGCCTTGGTACTGTTACTGACGTCAACGGGCGCTATAGTATCGCCCTCCCTCGTGGCAAGAATCAGCTGAGATTTGCATACGTCGGCTATTTGAGTCAGACCAGTAGCGTCAACGGTTCAACCCTGAATGTCAGGATGAAGGAGGATAGTGCTGCCTTGCAGGAAGTGGTGGTGATAGGTTATGGTGTCAGCAAAAAAGGAAGAGGCAAAACCAGCCGCAAACGGGAAGATGCCAGTATGATTGAGGGGAAGGTACCAGGCGTAGCAGTCTCGAAGGAGCCGGAAATGCCTGAGAGCGAACTGATTGCCGTCAATGAGCAGAGAGCTCAATTCGGCTACGAGTTTGAGATCAAACAGCCACTCACCCTCTTATCCGACGGAAAGACCACAACGACCGAGATTGCCCGTTATCAACTTCCCGCCACCTATCAGTATCTGGGTATTCCGAGGGCCGACAAGGATGCCTTCCTCGTGGCAGACGCCACAGATTGGCAGCAGTACAGTCTGCTCGAAGGTGAAGCCAATGTCTATTTCGAGAACTCGTTTATCGGCAAAACCATCCTCGATCCTACGGTAGCCAACGATACGCTCCATTTCTCATTAGGCAGGGATAACGGCATCCGTATGCAGCGCACCAAAGTATCAGCTCGCTCCACTCGACGGCTGTTAGCGTCAAATCAGGAACAAGACATGACATGGCGCATCACAGTCAAGAACAGCCGCAAAGAAGCTGTCTCACTATTACTCCAAGATCAGATACCAGTCTCGCAGAATTCGAATATTACCGTGACAACTGAGGAACTCAGTGGCGGACAGTTGGATAAGTCAACGGGCATCATTGTTTGGCAACTACAGCTTCAGCCAAACGAACAGCGTGAATTCATCGTTCAATATCGCGTTAAATACCCCAAGAATCGCCAACTTACGATAGAATAAAAACTCCAAATATTGTCAATAAAATTCACCACGCCATCATCATTCTTTGCACCTTTTGTATCTATTTGATTATCAAGGAATTATTTGGACGTTGACTTTGGGCTAAGGAAAGTCGAAGTTTACAGGCAGGAAACTCTGACTTTCCTGCCACCTTTCTCCCAGAAACCAGCCACCTTTCTCCGAGAAAGCCCTAATGAAAATTTTAGTGTAAAATAATTTGATACTTTGCTTAATTATAGCGGTCACATGGTCACAGCTGTGACCATGTGACCGTTAGGAAATGCACGAGGCGCAATGGGGTTGGCCCCATTGCGCCCTTAGGTGTCTTTACTGGTTCTGGTTCTTCTCGCGGATGTGCTCCTCGTACTCGGCCAGTTCGCGCTCGCCGATGTGGGCCAGGCCGTAGTGCTCGTCGTGCTGTGAGAAGTCGAGGCCGACCTTCTCGCTGAAGGCAGAAACACGCATGGGAATGAGCATGTCGATGAGCTTGTAGCCAGCCCAACTCATGGCGAAGGTGTAGATGAACACGATGACAATGGCCAAGAGGTGGTAGAGGAAGATGACGAAGCCATCCCACGTGCCTGCGATCAGGCCCTCCTGGATGAAGATACCTGTGAGCACGGTACCAAAGATACCGCCTGTGCCATGAGTGGGGAAGACGTCGAGCGCATCGTCGATACGGGAATGAGAGCGCCAATAGACGGCCACGTTACAGATGAGCGTGATGACGAAGGCGATGAAGATGCTCTGGCCCACGGTGACGTAGCCTGCAGAGGGGGTGATGGCCACCAGACCAACGACACAACCCACGGCAGCACCCATCGCAGAGGGCTTGCGGCCTCGCAGACAGTCGAAGAAGATCCACGTCATCATGGCCGTAGCCGAAGCCGTGTTCGTGTTCAGGAACGCCTTGATGGCCTGTCCGTCGGCATGAAGCGAAGAACCCGCATTGAAACCAAACCAACCGAGCCACAACATGGCGGCTCCCAGAAGTACGAAGGGGATGTTGGCTGGTTCACTTTTGCGGGTCTCCGCCTTGCGCCGTCCTAGATAGATGGCTCCTGCAAGAGCAGCCACACCACTGGAGGCATGAACCACGATACCACCTGCAAAGTCGATGACGCCCCACTTCATGAACAGACCCTCTGGATGCCACGTCATGTGGGCCAGCGGACAATAGATGACGAAGAAAAAGAACATCATGAAGAACATGTAGGCCGAAAAACGCACACGCTCGGCAAACGAGCCTGTGATCAACGACGGGGTGATAATGGCGAACTTCATCTGGAACAGGGCGAACAGCGCCAACGGAATCGACGCGCCACCTAATATATTACCTGCGGGAGTGGTATAGACAGCACCCCCTACGTTATGGAACATGGGGAATGTCAAGGGGTTGCCGATGATACCGCCTATGTCGTCGCCAAAGCACAGCGAGAAGCCAATCACAACCCAGAGGACAGAGATCAATCCCATGGCAATAAACGACTGGAGCATCGTCGAAATGACATTCTTTGCTCCCACCATGCCGCCATAGAAGAACGACAGACCTGGTGTCATCATCAACACGAAAATCGTGGCCGTGATCAGCCAAGCCACATCGGCAGCTGAAATCACAGACCAGTCACAATCGAATGTAGGTTCCCCTACAAACACACCTGTGAGGGCAATCAATGTCATCGCCGTCATCAGGATAATCCAACGTTTCTTTACCTTCATACTTCTTTACCTGATTGATAATCGGGTGCAAAGGTACGACGTTTTGAAAAGATAGCAACGGTTTATGCGTCGTTTTGTATTTAAAAACTTTCAAATACTTACACTTTGTAAAGTTTAAAAGCTGTTTTGATTGCTCTTTGCTAACGTTTTGTTTCCCAAATGCGCACTTTTGTTACAATCTGTTGGGAGTGGTTTTCGGCATTTCTGCCAGGCAAAATGCACGAAATGCACGCTTTTTCTGCTCTCGACAAGTATTATATCCAAAAGATTTCGTACCTTTGCGGGCGTATTTAAACCAGCTTTGATTGTCAGAATGAAAAAACTGAAACCTATTGTTCTGTGGCTGGGGGCGTTGGCTGTTGTGGCCTTTGCCCTCTTGTATTTCGAAGCCGATCTGCTTTGGAAGGTCCAGCAACACAGCCTTTTCCTGAATTCCTCCCTGTTCTTCCGCCAACAGATGGTGGTGCCTGGCGGCATGCTGTCTTATCTGGGAGCCTTCTTCAGCCAGCATTTCTACTATCCCTGGGTAGGGGTCGTGCTGCTATGCGCCTGGTGGTTGCTGCTGATGTGGCTGACGGAGCGGACATTTAACATACCTGGGAAATGGATCGTGCTGACGGTGGTGCCTGTGGCCATCCTGTTGGTAGCGAATATGCAACTGGGCTACTGGGTCTATGTGATCAAACTGCGAGGCTTCTTCTATGTGGCCACCCTCGGCGTGACAGCAGGGACAGCCTTATTGTGGGCATTTCGCAAACTACCAGAGAAGCTGTGGCTGCGGGCAGCCTTCATCGTGCTGACGACGCTGATAGGCTATCCGCTGATGGGCGTCTATGCGCTGGCTGCCATTCTGCTGATGGCCCTGACGGGGTGGAGGTGCGGTATCGTGGCGCTGCTGAGCATCGTGGCCATCCCATTGCTGTACTACCGTTTCGTCTATTATGAGACGAACCTCGCAGACATCTATACGACTGCCCTACCCAACTTTTCCATCAGCGACGACTATCCGGAGTTCTACTACCCCTACTATCTGCTGGCGGCTTTCTACCTGCTGCTGACATGGATCTCCTGTTGTGAGTGGAAGGCACCGAAACGCCCCGTTTTGGAGTGGATCAAGCAGGGGATCGTGCTGGCCGTTGTCGCTGGGGGCGTCTACCATTTCTGGTATAAGGATGCCAACTTCCACCACGAGCTGCGCATGCAGCGATGCATAGAGCAAGCCGACTGGGAGGGCGCAATCGAAGAAGGTAAGAAGCAAGACGGCGAACCTACGAGATCGATCGTGGTCATGCACAATCTGGCACTGAGCCGATTGGGACGCCAGTGTGGCGAGATGTACCAATTCCCCAAAGGGTCTAAGAAAATCAATACACCGCTGCCTATCTATATGTATCATGTGGCAGGCCGTCTGATGCTCTACCAATACGGCATGATGAACGAGTGTCACCGTATCTGCATGGAGGACGGCGTGGAATACGGCTGGAATGTGGAGTTGCTGAGATACATGGCCCGCTGTGCCATCTTCAGCCACGAGAAGCAGGCCGCCAGGAAGTTCCTCGATCTCCTCAGGCAGACCATCTACTATCGTTCGTGGGCTGATCACATGGAACAACTGATGAACGACTCGCAACTGCTGGTCTCTGACAAGGAGACGGGACCCATCACCCACATGATGCACTACACAGACCAGTTGGACGCGGTGGAAGGATGGGTGGAGAAATGTGTGATGACCACCTTGGCGCGACACGATGCCGACGACCTCTATTTCCAAGAACAGGCCGTACTCGGAGCGATGTGGACCAGAGACTCCGACTTCTTCTGGCCGCGTTTCGAACATTATTATAATTTGAATGGCGATCGTCCCGTTCCCCGCATCTTCCAGGAGGCAGCGTGGCTCTTCGCCAATCTAGAGGGACAAGAAGGCCTGGAAGGCTGGCAACTCCAGAAAGGTGTCAAGGAGAGTTTCTACGCGTTCATGAATCTGATGGAGCAATACAGGAAGGCGCCGAACAATCCGCAATTCAGGCAATTACTGTATGAGAGATATGGCGACACCTATTATTTTGAATACTTTTTCCTAAGAGGCATTACGTATTATTGAGAAGTTAGAAGTGAGAAGTTAGAAAGATTGGACATGAAGAAATTGATATATCATATTACCTGCGCCATCTGCGTCATCTGTGGTGTCACAGCCTGTGGCTACGAGATACCCACAAAGTTCAGCGAATCGAACGAACTGCCCAACATCTATCCCGACTACGCGAACGTCACCGTACCTATTAACATCGCACCACTGACGTTTAAGATAGACGGCAAGGCTGATGGGATGGTAGCCAGACTGACGGCTGGCAAAGAAGAATTCATCTATGGCGGCAACAAGATCCAGCCCAAAGCCGACGACTGGAGACGACTGGCAGAAAGTGCCAAGGGCGATGCCATCCAGGTGGAGGTCTATATGGAGAAAAACAACCACTGGACACGCTTCAAACCCTTCAACATCTATGTCTCGCCTGATTCCATCGACCCCTATATCAGCTACCGTCTCATCTCCCCGTCGTATGTCACCTACGAGGAGCTGACCATCAACCAGCGCTGTCTGGAGAACTACGACGAGAGCGTCATCTACGACAACATGCTCTGTTCGGAAGGGGCCAAAGGACAATGTATCAACTGCCACAACTATCAGCAGTATGATCCAAATCGGATGCAGTTCCATGCGCGTCAGAACTTAGGGGGAACCATCATCGCCTACGACGGGACCATCCAGAAAATCAATATGCGTCACGACTCCATCCTCTCGGCTGGTGTCTATCCCACCTGGCACCCCTGGCTCAAGCTCATCGTCTATTCTACGAACGACACAGGTCAGATTTTCCATTCCGTCGACCCCAATAAGATTGAGGTATTCGATACAGAGAGCGACCTGATAATCTACGACGTGGAGAAAAACGAGGTGAGAAACATCGAAAACGATCCCACGGAACTGGAATGTTTCCCCTTCTGGGCACCAGACGGTAAGACGCTCTACTATTGCAGCGCCCACTTCGAGTATAAGGACACCATCGGCAAAGGACAGGAGTTGATCACACGGATAGAAGAGCTGAAATACAATCTCTATAAGAAGAGCTTCAACCCTGAGACCTTACAGTTCGGACCCCGCGAGCTGGTGTTTGCTGCAGACTCTCTCACTTCTCACCCCTCACCTCTCACCTCTAAAAGCGCCACTTTGCCACGCATCTCGCCTGACGGGCGATACCTGATGTTCACTCTGGCTAAGTATGGTGTCTTCCATATCTGGCACCACGATGCCGATCTCTGGCTGCTGGACCTCCAGACTGGCGACGTGCGCAACATGGAGGAGATCAACTCACCTGATACCGAGAGCTATCACTCGTGGTCGAGCAACGGACGATGGGTGGTGTTCAGCAGTCGACGCTATGACGGCAACTACACGCGACCGTTCATAGCCCATATCGACAGCGAGGGACACGGTAGCAAACCTTTCGAGCTGCCTTGTGAAGATCCAGACTATCATCGTCAGTTCCTGAAGTGCTATAACGTTCCTGAATTCATGCGAGGGCCTGTGACTACCAGTCCACAACAGTTTGCCGATGCCATGAAGCAGGAAGCCAAAAACATAAAATATCTCCCCCAGCCATAAGACCGGGGGAGAACTGTACCTGGAAGATCAAGGCTGCAGCGTAAAGCCAAAGACCAGGTAGGCTTTCTGTAAGCGGGGGTTAGCAACGACCTGCCCGAATATAGGAATCGAGAAGGAATCTGTCACCTTGATGTCCTTCGTGGCCTTCAGCGCAAGGTTCGTGACAGCGAAGCCTGAAGTCCAGCCGTTGTAGAACGAGGTGGCAAAGGGGACGGCACCAGCCGTAGCAGTCCAGTCTATGGCAGAAATTTTAAATGGGACATTCACCTCAACATAACTGCTGTAGGCCCGCTTGCCGTCCTTGTTTACACCATCGTTACCTGCAAAGTTGGTATACCATTGTACACTGGCCAGTCCGAAGTCGTAGCCGATATTGGCCTCGAAGACGTGGTTCGTACCATGGGCATCATACTTGAAATAACGTGCCTCAGGATCCAGACCGTCTTTGTTGAACCAATAGTCGGTGATGCCGATGTTCAGACCACCAAGGGTGTATGCCAGCGTCAGGTCAAACTCCTTCGTGTCATTTGAGTCTGTCAGGCCCACGCTGCCCCACGCCGTCAGAGACAGTCCTTTGTAGGCTACGCCCAGCGTCGGCTGCAGCGCCACATTGCCTAAGTCCTGACCACGCCAAATATACTGATTCACAACATCCGTAGCGATCGTTGTCTCTATCTCATCCTGTGCCATCGCACTGTATCCTGTGGCCATCATCATGGCCATTAAAACAATCTTTTTCATAATCTTTTCATTATTAATTATCAATTATCCGTTATCAGTTGTAACAAGCCTCACCATGCTCGTAGATGTCGAGACCTTCCTCCTCTATACGTTTATTAACGCGAAGACCGTGAATATATTTGATGCCGTAGAACAAAATGAATCCACAAGCGGCTGCCCAGAGGTCGATGACCAGGATACCGAAGCACTCTGCACCAAAGAATCCCCAGCCGTAACCGTAGAAGGCACCATTGCTGGTAGAGAGCAGACCTGTCATCAAGGTACCCAGAATACCACAGACACCATGTACAGAGCTTGCACCCACGGGATCATCGATATGAAGCACGTGATCGATGAACTCAATGGCATAAACCAGTACGAGACCGCAGACCAAGCCGATGATCACAGCTCCGAAAGGCGACACGAGGTCACAACCAGCGGTGATACCCACGAGACCTGCCAACACACCGTTGAGTGTCAGTGAGAGCGAGGGCTTGCCATACTTGATCATAGTGAGGAACATCGTGGCCACACCACCTGCAGCAGCAGCGAGGTTGGTAGTCAGGAACACGTGAGAGATCGCGATGCGGTTGACCTCACCAGAGGCTGCCAGCTGAGAACCAGGGTTGAATCCAAACCATCCAAGCCAGAGGATGAAGACACCCAGAGCGGCCATCGTCAGGTTGTGACCAGGAATAGCACGACTCTTGCCGTCCTTTCCATACTTACCGATACGGGGACCAAGGGCCAGCGCACCAATCAGAGCCAGCACACCACCTACGCTATGCACGATGGCAGAACCTGCGAAGTCGTGGAACACATCACCAAAGGTAGACATCATAAAGCTGTCAGCAGCATCGTTGCAGAGCCAACCACCGCCCCAGGTCCAGTGACCCTCGATGGGGTAGATAAACAGCGAGATAACAGCACTGTAAACCAGATACATAGAGAATTTCGTACGCTCTGCCATGGCACCACTGACGATGGTGGCAGAGGTGGCACAGAAGACAGTTTCGAAGATCAGGAAACCCTCTACGGGAAGGTCGCCCTTATAGAAACTCAGGTCACCCCAGTTGGGCATGCCAATGAAACCTGCACCCTCGCTTCCGAACATAAAGCCGAAGCCGAGGAAGAAGAACAACAATGAGCCGAACATAAAGTCGACAAAGTTCTTCATAAGGATGTTGGCCGTGTTCTTACTACGCGTAAAACCTGCTTCACACAGCGCAAAGCCCGGCTGCATCCAGAAAACCAACATGGCTGCCAATAGCATCCATACAGTATCGAGTGATAATCCAATTTCGTTCATAATCCTGAAAATTTTGTGTTTTTACTTTTTACCTTTTCACTTTTTCACCTTTTTACTTTTTATCACGTAGTACGGTGTCACCATGTTCACCAGTACGAATGCTCCAGGTGTCGATCATGTCGCTTACGAAGATACGACCATCACCTACCTCACCCGTATGGGCTACCGTTAGAATCACCTTGACCGTTGGGTCTACAAACTGATCGCGACAAACGATGGTCAGTGCCACACGTTCTATCACGTCAGTCGAATACTGAACACCACGATAGATTCGCTCCTGCCGGCTCTGTCCGATGCCGTGCACATTATGGTACTCAAACCAGTCGATGTCCGATGAGAGCAAGGCTTCCTTGACCTCCTCGAATTTCGTTTTCCTGATAATTGCTTCAATCTTTTTCATACCTTTTTACCTTATTAATTATTACTAACTACGAACCCTTTGTTGGGTTACACTTTGATAATTATCGAGTGCAAAATTACTGCATATTGATAACATATCCGCCATTTTTCTTCCAGTTTGATTGTTAAAACTACTAGCAAATGACAAATTGTAAATGATTCGATAGAACTCGCCCTCATTTCGTTGACACTTTGCATTGAAACGCTCTCTTTTCGTTGCAAACTGTCATTTTGACCGCTTATGTGCGCGTACACATCAATTATTAGAGCTATTGTGTTCGGACACAGAGACCTTCTTTTCGGAGCAAAATGACAAAATGTAAGGAATCAGAGAAGGGGAAGGGGTGATTGTTTTCAAAATGAAAGGAAAAGAGGCTAAAATTGAACAATGTGTAAGTTGGGGGCTTTTTTAAGAGTAAAAACGAAAGCAAAAAGAGCGTCCAATCCAACATATTGTATTACCTTTGCAGCCGAAATGAGACAATGTGTAAGTAAAAGTAAGGATAATATGACAAATTGCAAACTTCAAACGGCAAAGCCTGCACAGAGAAGACAGAGTATTCAGCAAGGGCTCTACCAGCCTGACTATGAGCACGATGCGTGCGGCGTGGGTATGGTTGTCAATATCCACGGTGGCAAGAGCCACGAGCTGGTGGATAATGCGCTGAAGGTGCTAGAGAACATGGAGCACCGCGGTGCCGAGACGCGCGACAAGACGGGCGACGGTGCTGGTATCATGGTGCAGATTCCCCATGAGTTTATTCTGTTGCAGGGTATTCCTGTTCCTGAGAAAGGAAAGTACGGTACTGGTTTGGTGTTCCTACCCAAGGACAAAAAGGCTCAGGAGCAGATCCTGAGCGTCATGATTGAGGAGATTGAGCGTGAGGGACTGCAACTGATGCATCTGAGGGCAGTACCCACGAATCCTGAGGTATTGGGAGCAGCCGCCCGCGAGGTGGAGCCAGACATCAAACAGATTTTTGTCACGGGTATTTCAGACGAGTCCGTATCCGTGTTCGAGCGTATATTATATAAGGTACGCAAGCGGATAGAGAATCGCATCGACGACAAGGACTTCTATATCTGTTCGCTGTCAAACAAGAACATTGTCTATAAAGGCATGCTGACCAGTGGACAGTTGCGCCGCTACTTCCCGGATTTGTCGAACGATTACTTCACAAGCGGACTGGCGCTGGTGCACTCTCGTTTCTCAACCAACACATTCCCCACCTGGAGCTTAGCACAGCCCTTCCGTCTGTTGGCTCACAACGGCGAGATTAACACCATCCGCGGCAATCGCGGCTGGATGAAGGCACGCGAGAGTGTGCTCTCAAGTGAGGCCCTGGGTGACATCAAGGACTTGAGACCTATCGTGCAGGAGGGCATGAGTGACTCTGCCAGCCTCGACAACGTGTTTGAGTTCCTGATGATGAGCGGACTCTCGCTGCCACAGGCGATGGCTATTCTGGTGCCTGAGTCGTTCAACGACAAGAACCCCATCTCGGAAGACCTGAAGGCCTTCTACGAATATCACTCTATCCTGATGGAGCCGTGGGACGGTCCTGCCGCCCTGCTGTTCTCCGACGGACGCTATGCGGGAGGTATGCTTGACCGCAACGGTCTGCGCCCCAGCCGCTATACGATCACGAAGCAGGGTATGATGGTCGTCGCCTCAGAGGTGGGCGTAATGGACTTCGAGCCTGGCGACGTGGTGTCGAAGGGCCGTCTGCAGCCGGGTAAGATCCTGCTGATTGATACGCAGGAGGGTAAGATCTACTACGACGGCGAGATCAAAGAGAAGCTTGCCAAGGCACATCCCTATCGCGAGTGGCTGAGTGAGAACCGCGTGCAGCTGGAGAAGCTGAAGAGCGGCCGCCACGTGGAGAATGGGGTGAGCGACCTCGAACGCAAACTCGTGAACTTCGGTTTCGGACAGGAGGACATCGATAAGACGATCGTCCCGATGGCGACAGCCGGACAGGAGCCTGTGGCAGCGATGGGTAACGACACGCCGCTGGCTGTGGTGAGCGACCGTCCGCAGGTGTTCTTCAACTACTTCCGTCAGCAGTTTGCGCAGGTGACGAACCCTGCCATCGACCCCATCCGCGAAGAGCTGGTGATGTCGCTGACGGAGTATATCGGCGCCGTAGGAACAAATATCCTGACGCCCGACGCCTCGAACTGTAAGATGGTGAGATTGCCGCAGCCGGTATTGACCAACACACAACTTGATATATTATGTAACATCCGCTATAAGGGCTTTAAGACCAAGAAACTCGCTATGCTCTTCGAAATTGAAAAGGGCGAAGAAGGTCTGCGGAAGTCGCTCGATGACCTCTGTAAGGAGGCCGAGGCAAGCGTGGACGAGGGTGTAAACTATATCATCCTTTCAGACAGGGACATCGACGAACAGCATGCGGCTATTCCAAGTCTGTTGGCTGTCTCGGCTGTGCATCACTATCTGATCAGCGTGGGCAAGCGCGTACAGACGGCATTGATTGTAGAGAGCGGTGAGATCCGCGAGACGATGCACGCAGCGCTGCTGCTGGGCTATGGTGCAAGTGCGCTGTGCCCGTATATGACGTTCGCCATCCTCGACGATCTGGTAAAGAAAGGCAAGATTCAGGAGGAATACGCGACGGCTGAAAAGAATTACATCAAGGCCGTGGATAAGGGTCTGAAAAAGATCATGTCGAAGATGGGTATTTCGACCATCCGCTCGTATCGCGGTGCGAAGATCTTCGAGAGCATCGGCCTGAGCGAGGACTTGCTGAGACGATACTTCGGTACGGAGACAAGCACCATCGGCGGTATCGGTCTTAAAGAGATTGCCCGCGATGCCATCCGTCTGCATAAGGCAGCCAAAGAACAAACCATCCTGAAGAATCAGGGACAGTTCGCCTGGCGCAAGGACGGTATCCTGCATGCCTGGAATCCTGAGACGATCGCCAAGCTGCAACTGGCGACGAGACAAGGCAATTACAATAAATTCAAGGATTGGGCCAAGATTGTCGATGAAAAGGAAA
>JAEETC010000304.1 GCA_016286585.1 Prevotella sp.
AAGGCGAAGATACAGGCCATCCTGCGTCGCGACAACCGGGAAGTGCAGCGGCGGGGAGAAGAAACCCTTAACGCCTTCCTTGAGAAGAATCACCA
Organism: Prevotella sp.; assembly: GCA_016286585.1. Lineage (GTDB taxonomy): Bacteria > Bacteroidota > Bacteroidia > Bacteroidales > Bacteroidaceae > Prevotella. The sequence continues at coordinate 96 of JAEETC010000304.1, forward strand.
TGAGCCCAGTCTTGCACTAGCAGACCGCTTGGCGGAGTTCCACGGCTACACCAAGCGCCAGGAGTTCTATCAGGCCTTAGGAGAGAAGATCGTCCTATTAGGAGAGAAAGATGTTGACGAGCTCAACGGTAAGAACAAGAATGCCGACAATACGGGCTGGCGCAAGTATGTGCCCTTCGTCGGAAAGAAGAAGAAAGAGGAGGCACCCAAACAAGAGCTCTTCATCGTGCCTGAAAAGTTCAACCGCAAGAAGCCAATCTACATCAGCGAGGAGAACATCAACCAGTATAAGTTTGCCAGCTGCTGTCACCCCATCCCCGGCGATGACGCTCTGGGCTATATCAACAACAAGAACCAGATAGAGATCCATAAACGCACCTGTCCTGTGGCTGCCAAGCTCAAGACCAGCTTCGGCAACCGTATCATCGACATCAAATGGGATATGCATAAGATTCTCTATTTCGATGCCACCATCCGTTTGGGAGGCATAGACCGCGTGGGTATGCTCAATGAGATCACCCAGATCATCTCTTCGCAGATGAACGTCAACATCCACAAGATATCCATTACCTGTGAGGATGGTGTGTTCGACGGAAGCATCGAGCTCAGGGTTCACGACCGCGAAGATGTCAAGAGTATCATCAATAACCTCAAGGCCGTTGCCGATTTGAAAGAAATATCAGAAATCCTGTAACTATATGAATCCCCGAAAAGTACTTTTCACTCTAATAGCCCTATTTGCCCTCCCCTCTGCCATCTCGGCAGCAGGTAAGTACGACAACCCAGACACCATCGTCGTAGCACGAGACGGTACAGGAGAATTCCGCAACGTTGACGAAGCCATCGAGGTGTGCCGTGCATTCATGGACTACCACAAGGTCATATATATTAAGAAAGGTACATATAAGGAGAAACTCATCATTCCCTCTTGGCTGCAGAACATAGAACTCTGCGGAGAGGATGCCGAACAGACCGTCATTACCTATGATGATCATGCCAATGTCAAGATCCTCTTGGGAACGGCCGAGCCACGCCTACAGCCCATGGGAACCTTCCGCACCTACACCCTCAAGATTGAAGGCAATGACATCACCCTGAAGAACCTGACCATCGAGAACAACTCTGCCAGACTCGGGCAGGCAGTATCCCTCCATACCGAGGGCGACCGTATCAAGGTCATCAACTGCCGGATTATCGGGCATCAGGATACCATCTATACAGGCGTGGCTGGTACACGTCTCTGGTTCAAGGGGTGTTACATCTGTGGCACTACCGATTTCATTTTCGGGCCAAGTACGGCATGGTTTGAAGACTGCACCATCGAGAGCCTTGTCAACAGTTATGTCACCGCAGCCTCTACGCCGAAAGACCAGCCCTATGGCTACATCTTCAACAATTGCCGCCTCATCGCAGCGGAAGGAGTAGACAAAGTCTATCTGGGGCGTCCGTGGCGGGATTACGGCTATACTCTTTTCATGAACTGCGACCTGGGGCGCCATATCCGCCCAGAAGGATGGCACCACTGGGAGAAACAGCGTGAACAGACGGCCCGCTACCTGGAATACAATAATCGCGGTGAGGGTTCCTCAACGAAAGGACGTGCTGCTTGGAGCCGGCAGCTGACAAAAAAAGAGGCTGAGCTCATCACGCCAGCCTCTGTATTCAACTTCAAAAGCGAGTGGACAGACTACTGCAAATAGTCGAGCTGTTTCCTCATCGCCTGTAGTTCCGTACGAATGTCGATAAGCGAACTGAGCACCTCGGCAGACTTGTCAGCGCCTTTACGGTTGGCGTTGATCATTTTCTTGGCAGCCGAGAGTTTAAAACCACGTACTTTCACCAGGTTATAAATCAGTCTAACCTGCTCGATATCCTTCTCCGTATACTGCCTGATCTTTGAAGGCCCACTGGTCTTAGGCTTCAGGAATGGGAACTCCTGCTCCCAATAGCGGAGTGTGCTCTCGTTGAGGCCGAACATATTTGCCACTTCGCTGATGGAGTAGTACAATTTGAGGTTTTTGTTCAGATTCAGTGCCATACTCGTATTATTTTGGTGCAAAGATACAAATTATTTTGAAATAATATGTAACTTTGCACCGAAAAATGAAGAGACAGAGAAAAAGAATAATTTCAGCATGGCTATTATTGTCGATCTTCGTATCGATGATGACGCTCTCTTCCGTACACCGGCACCAGCCCATAGCAGATTCTGCCAACGACTGCAAGGAGTGCGCCCACCATGTACGTCACTCTGGTCACTTCACGATGGCATACGAGCATCTCGACGATTGCTTGCTCTGCCAGTTCCTCAATCTCATTTACACAACAACAGCGACCTTAACGGTTGCCATTCCTGTCTGTCTTACAGTACG
>JAEETC010000305.1 GCA_016286585.1 Prevotella sp.
CTTACTCCCTGTCCAGTTTATACTTGGAAATATCGGTTCCAAACGACAGATTCAGACTCTCGAGCAAATCATCAAGCTCAGTGAGCGATTTCTTACCGAAGTTGCGGAACTTCAGGAGGTCGGTCTTGTTGTACTGTACCAGGTCGCCCAGGGTCTCGACATCAGCAGCCTTGAGGCAATTGAGAGCACGAACGGAGAGGTTCATGTCGACGAGACGGGTCTTGAGCAACTGGCGCATGTGCAGGATCTCCTCATCGAACTCCTGGTTGCCCTCGGTGTCTGTGTTCTCGAGGGTGATCTTCTCATCGGAGAAGAGCATGAAGTGGTAGATGAGGATCTTGGCGGCCTCTTTCAGGGCATCCTTCGGGTGGATGGAACCATCCGTCGTAACTTCAAGCACGAGCTTGTCGTAGTCGGTCTTCTGCTCGACACGATAGGGCTCTACAGCGTACTTCACGTTACGAATCGGCGTGTAAATGGAATCGATGGCGATGACATTGACGTCGGTACAGAACTCGCGATTCTCATCAGCGGGAACGTAGCCACGGCCTTTGTTGATGGTCAGGTCAATCTGCATCGATGCCTTCGAATCTAAATGACAAATCACCAAATCGGGATTCAGCACCTCAAATCCGGTCAGATACTTGCCTATGTCTGCGGCTTTGAATTCGGTAGAATTCTCGACCGTGATACTGACTTTCTCGTTCTCGAATTCTTCTACGACTTGCTTGAACCTCACTTGCTTCAGGTTCAAGATCATGTTGGTCACGTCTTCCTTTACACCAGGTACTGAGGAGAACTCATGCTCAACACCGGCAATGCGTACCGTGTTGATGGCATAGCCCTCGAGCGATGAAAGAAGTATGCGGCGCAGCGCGTTTCCGATGGTCACACCGAAACCGGGCTCCAGAGGACGAAATTCGAACTTGCCGAACTTCTCGCTGGACTCCAACATTACGACTTTATCGGGCTTTTGAAATGCTAATATCGCCATTAATTCAAATGATTTTAGTTCTTAGAGTACAACTCAACGATTAACTGTTCCTTAATGTTCTCAGGGATGTCAGCACGCTCGGGTCTGTGCAGGAACTTGCCACCCTTCACGTTCTCGTCCCATTCAATCCAGGGATACTTGCTGTGGTTGAATCCAGCAAGGGCGGCCTCGATCACTTCGAGAGACTTTGACTTCTCACGAACAGCCACGATCATACCGGGCTTCACCTGGAATGAGGGGATGTTCACGACCTTGCCGTCGACAGTAATGTGCTTGTGACCCACCAGCTGACGGGCAGCTGCACGTGTGGGAGCGATGCCCAGACGGAACACCACATTGTCGAGTCGGCTCTCCAGGAGCTGGAGGAGCACCTCACCGGTGATACCGTCAGCCTTGGCAGCTTTCTCAAACATAATACGGAACTGGCGCTCAAGCACTCCATAGGTATACTTGGCCTTCTGCTTCTCTGCCAGCATGACTGCATACTCCGACATCTTGCGACGACGGTTATTGCCATGCTGTCCCGGGGGGAAGTTCCTGCGGGACAAAACTTTGTCTGCGCCGAAGATGGGTTCTCCAAAACGACGCGCAATCTTTGATTTCGGTCCTATATATCTTGCCATAATCTATAAAAAATAATTCAATTAAACACGACGACGCTTTGGGGGACGACATCCGTTGTGGGGCAGCGGCGTCACGTCGATGATCTCCATCACCTCGATACCTGCACCATGGATGGCGCGGATAGCTGACTCACGGCCGTTACCGGGACCCTTCACATAGGCCTTCACCTTGCGCAGACCCAGGTCGTAAGCGACCTTGGCACAATCCTCGGCGGCCATCTGGGCAGCATACGGGGTGTTCTTCTTAGAACCACGGAAGCCCATCTTACCGGCTGAAGACCAGGAGATCACCTGACCCTCGTCGTTAGCCAAGGACACAATAATATTATTAAAAGAACTATGAACGTGGAGCTGGCCAATGGCGTTGACACGCACGTTTCTCTTCTTGGATGTGACTGTTTTCTTTGCCATAACTGTAAACTGTAAACTTTAAACTGTAAACAATAATTTTACTTCGTGGCCTTCTTCTTGTTTGCAACAGTCTTCTTCTTTCCCTTACGGGTACGAGCATTATTCTTGGTGCTCTGACCGCGAACGGGAAGACCATTACGATGACGGACTCCACGATAGCAACCAATATCCATCAGTCGCTTGATGTTCAACTGGATCTCACTGCGGAGATCACCTTCCACTTTGAATTCAGCGCCGATGATTTCACGGATCTTGGCTGCCTGGTCGTCACTCCATTCGTTGACCTTCAGGTCGCGGCTCACGCCTGCCTTATCCAATATCTTTGCTGAACTACTTCGACCGATACCATAGATATAGGTCAATGCGATTTCGCCACGCTTATTCTGGGGCAAATCTACTCCAACAATTCTTATTGCCATTTGTTAATAAAAAAGATAA
>JAEETC010000306.1 GCA_016286585.1 Prevotella sp.
AGGTTATTTCTCCTGTATCTGGATCAACTTTCTTTACTAAATCTGATATAACTTCTCCTGTGTCTTTATTTATTAATATTTCTTCTCCAGTTTTTGGATCTTTCTTTGTAATTATATTTGTGGTACTTACTGAAGGTGGTTTTATTGTTGGTTTAATAGTATAAACTTCTTCACCAGTCTTTGGATCAATTCGTACATTTAATCCTGGAATTGGTTTACCTGTATTCTTATCAATTAAAATAGTTTCTCCAGTCTTTGGATCAACTTTTTTCGTAAAATCTTGTACTTTTTCACCAGTATTTTTATCTATTAAAATATCTTTTCCAGTCTTAGGATCTTTGATACTAATAATTTCTTTATCTTCTTTTTTTGAAACAATAGGTTCTATTTTTGTTAATACTTCTTTTCCTGTTTCAGGGTCAATTTTACTTACAACTCCTTCTATTGGTTTACCTGTATTTTTATCTATCAAAATAGTGTTACCAGTTTCTGTGTCTTTTTTGACTGTTATATTTTCTACTGGTTTTCCAGTTTCTTTATCTATTATAACTGATTTTCCTGTTTTTGGATCTTTTTTAACTTCATAATCTGTCTTTTTAATTGGTAATTCATTTCCATTTTCATCTTTTGGAATATCAATTTTAGTAATTACTTCTTTTCCTGTGACTGGGTCTATTTTTACACTTATATTTTCAATAGGTTTTCCAGTATTTTCATCAATTAAGGTTATTTCTCCTGTATCTGGATCAACTTTCTTTACTAAATCTGATATAACTTCTCCTGTGTCTTTATTTATTAATATTTCTTCTCCAGTTTTTGGATCTTTCTTTGTAATTATATTTGTGGTACTAACTTTAGGTTCTTTTCTTATTGAAGTCTTTTCTCGTTTTTCAATTATTTCATCATCTTCTTTTTTTTCTTTTATAAATATTTCTTTTCCTGTTTCTTTATCTTTTTTTATTTTGAGTCCTTCTATTTTTTTTCCTGTTTTTTCATCAATTATTATACTTAATCCTGTCTCTGCATCTTTTATTTTCTTTATATCTTTTAATTTTTCTCCCGTTTTTTTGTTTATTAAAATTTCTTTTCCTGTTTTTTCATCTTTTTTACTTATTATTTCTTCTACTTTTGAATAATCTATAATTTCAGCATCTATTTTCATAAACACTTCTTCATTTGTCTCTGGATCTATTTTTTTTATTATATTTTGAATTGGTTCTCCAGTTTCCTTGTCGACTAAAATATATTCACCCGTTTCTTTGTCTTTTTTTATAATAATTTCTGCAACTACATCTCCAGTATCTTTATTTAAAACATTTTCTTTTTTTGTTTTTTCATCTTTATAAACTACTAAATTTGTTGTTGAAACATTTATTTGTTTATCTTTATCTTTCTTATCCTTTGGTTCTATTACAACATAAACATCTTTTCCTGTATCAGGATCTGTTATTGTTAAAACATTATCAATTTTTTTATTTGATTTTGGATCAATTAAAGAAATTTCTCCTGTATTTGGATCAATTGTTTTTATAATATCATTTACTTTTTTTCCTGTTTCTTTATCTATTAAAACTTCTTTATTTGGTTTTCTATCATTTTCAACAACCAATTCTCTTGTATTTATTGGAATCAATTCTTTTGTTGATGACTCTTTTAATGAAGAATAATCATCTTCATTTTTGAATTTAATAACAATATAATATTCTTCATTTAGTTCTTCATCATATCCTTTAATATATTTCATAATTTTATTATTTTCTTTATCTATTAAAATTTCGTTATTTGAAATAGTTTCTTTTTTAATAGATAATTTTTCATTTGTTTTTTTATGATAAAATTCATCTTCTTTCTTTTTATTTTTTTTAATTCTAATTTCTATTATTTCTATAGGTAAATCATGAGAATCAATTATGATATATTTTTCTTTCTTTGTATTAATATCAATTACTTTTAGAATATTTGGTAATTTTTTTTGGGTTTTCTTATCTAAAAAGGAAATTTCACCTGTTTCTTTATCTTCTTTAATTATAATTGTGTTTATCACTTCCCCATTTTCTTTGTTTATTAATATATATTTTTTTGATTTTGGGTCTTTTTTGATTAGAACCTCTAAAATTTTTATTTCTATTTCTTCTTTTATAATAAAATTTTTATCTATTAAAAAAATAGTTTCACCTGTTTCTTCATCAATTTTTTTTTCAACATTTGGTATGATTTTTTGTGATTTTTTATCAATTAAATATTTTTCTCCAGTTCTTTTATTTATTTTCACTTCTAAATTTAAAATTTCCTCTCCTGTTTTTTTGTTGACTAAAATATCTTTTTTACCTTTTATTATTATAATTTCTATTTTATTTGATTTTTCTTTTATTTCTTCCATTAAATCTAATTCAATCCAAATTTCATTTTTATTTTTATCTTTTATAGAAATATTCCTTATAATTTCACAAGTTTCCTTATTACT
>JAEETC010000090.1 GCA_016286585.1 Prevotella sp.
TGAACTCCTCACGTGGCCACTCACACTCCTTCATGGCCTCGCCGAGGAACATGGCATAGGAGGGCGTACAGCAGAGGATGGTTGTGCCGAAGTCGTGCATGAGCGTCATCTGCTTCTGGGTGTTTCCAGAGGAGATGGGGATTACCGAGGCCCCGATATTCGTTGCACCATCGTGTGCTCCCAGTCCACCAGTGAACAGACCATAGCCATAGGCCACCTGGAAAATGTCATCCTTCGTGGCACCATAGGCCGTGAAGGCACGGCTAATGGCCTCTGCCCACATGGCGAGGTCCTTACGGGTATAGAGCACGACCACGGGCTTACCCGTGGTACCTGAGGATGCATGGATTCTTACTATCTGGCTCATAGGCACGGCTGCCAGGCCAAAGGGATAGTTGTCGCGCAGATCCAGCTTGTTGGTGAACGGCAGTTTGACGATATCGTCGATGCTCTTGATGTCACCAGGTTCCAAGCCCATCTCCTGGAACTTCTTCCGGTAGAAGGGCGTGTTGTGATATACGTATTCAGCCATCTTCACGAGACGGCGACTCTGAATCTCGCGAAGTTGTTCGCGATCCATGCATTCAATGCTTTCGTTCCAAATCATGTTGCGTTGTTATCTAGTTTGTTGATGTTCTTGTCTCAGCCTTGTTGTGTCTTGTTCTCGGCATCGATGGCCTTGATCTTCTCCTTGACGAGGTTCATGTCGTCCTTGAGTTTCTGTACTTTGCGGTTCATCTCCTCTATGAGGCTGCTGCCTTTCTTCGAGCTGGCGTTCAGGAATCCCAGGTTGTTCTCGTAAGTCTGGATCTCCTGCTTGAGTGTCTCATATTGGCGGAACAGGCGTGCACGCTCGGTATCCAAAGCATTCTCCCCGCGTTCTGCCACCTGCTTGAGGCTCTGCTTGAAGTTGTTCAGACGACGCTTGGCCACAGAGATGTTCAGGTCTTTATAGAGACGGTCGAGTACGGCATGATACTCCTCGTAGAGCTTGTCTTTCTCCTTGAAGGGCACATGACCGATGGCCTGATACTCATCCACCAGCTTCTGCACTTCCTTCTGGACATCCTCACCGGCTTCTTCCGTGATGGCTTTCAGCTTCTCGACCACCTCACGCTTCTTGGCCAGATTGGCATATTCCTCGCTGTGCTGTCCGGCTCCTGCGGCCTTGCGGGCCTCAAAGAACTTGTTGCAGGCACCCAGGAACTCTTCCCACAGCTGGTCGCCGAGCTTCTTGGGTACCATGCCGATGGTCTTCCACTCTTTCTGCAGGGCGATGAGCTTGTCGGCGGTAGACTTCCACTCGGTGGAATCCTGCAAAGCCTTGGCCTTCTCGATGAGGGCACGCTTCTTGTCAGCATTATCCTTGAAGGAGTCCTTCAGCGAACGGAAATACTCGGCCTTGCGCCCGAAGAAATCGTCACAGGCAGCACGGAAGCGCTCAAAGATCTTGACGTTCATCTTCTGGGGGGCAAACCCGATGGTCTTCCATTCCGTCTGTAACTCGATGATCTGCTTGGTGTGCTTCTCCCAGTCGCCGCTGCCCTTGTTCTCCTCGGCAGCGATGGCCTCAACCTTCTCACAGAGTTCGGTCTTGCGGGCCAGGTTCTCCTCTTCCTTGGCACGGATGCCTTCGAAGTGCTGCTGGTGACGCTTGTTGATGACGGTGCTGGCTGCCTTGAAGCGGTTCCAGATGTCTTCGCGCTCCTCCTTGGCCACGGGACCTATCTCGCGGTATTCCTGATGCAGCTTCTGCAACTGGTGGAAGGCGCTGATGATATCGGGCTCGTCGGCCAGCTTCTCTGCTGCCTCGCAAAGATGTATCTTCTGTTCCTTGTTCTTGCGGAAATCGTATTCGCGGGCCTCGCTGTTCAAACGGAGCATATCGTAGAACTGCTCGACATAAAGCTGATAGTTACGCCACAGCTCGCTGGCCTTCTCGGCAGGTACATTCTTGATCTCGCGCCACTCCTGCTGCAGGGCCTTGAACTCCTGATAGCTCTTGTTGGCCTCCTCTGGGGTGGTGATCATGGACTTGATCTTATCGATGATTTCAAGCTTCTTGGTCAGGTTGGCTTGTTTCTCTGCCTCCTGTTCCTTGAAGAGCTTGGCACGTTTCTCCTTGATAATGCCCATCTCGGCCTTGAAGGCCTCTTCCTGTTCGTCGGGAGTGATTTGGTATTGCTCTGGGTCACCGCCTCCGTCGGTATATGCTTTGAAACTGGCTTCGCGCTCTGCGATGTGCAGCTTGTAGAAGGCGGTCTTCAGGTAGTCCACCTCCTCCTTCTGGGGAGCCTCGTCGCCATGGGCGATCTCCCTGATGCGTTCCAGGATCTCGGCTTTGGTCTCATAGACCTTGCGCGGGGTTTCTACTTGAGAAGTGGTCTCCTCTTCTGCTGACTCCGCCTCAGGCGCTTGCTTTTCGACGGTCGTTTCTACTGCAGTGGCAGGCTCCTCAGCCGCTGTCTCTGTGGGCTGTGGGGTCACTTCTTCCTTCATCACTTCGTTGTTACCCATTTCGAGGGCATTCTCTTGAGAGTCCATCATTTAACTTTGTTAGTTATGACACATATTCTTACTAATGATGCGGCGCATCATCACATTTGGCGTCAAAGGTACTAAAAAAAGTAAAAATAAAAGCTTCAAATAAAGTTAAAAGATGCTAAACGAGCCGTTTATGCCTGAATATGAGCCACGCGACGACTGAAACAGCCACCGAAAGCACCATTGCAAAGACAAATCCCCACGTTGCATCCTCCATGCCGTTCACCAGATTCATGCCGAACAAAGAGGCGATGAGCGTGGGACACATCATCATGATCGACACCGAGGTCAGCGTACGCATCACCGTATTCATATTATTATTAATGATAGAGGAATAGGTGTCCATCGTCGACTCCAGAATGTCGGAGTAGATCGAGGTGGTCTCGCGGGCCTGCGACATCTCGATGTTCACGTCCTCGATCAGGTCTGCGTCGAGTTCGTCGATCTGCAGTTTGAACTTCAGTTTCTGCAACAGGTTCTCGTTGCCGCGGATGGAGGTCTGGAAGTAGGTGAGTGAGTCCTGCAGACGGCTGAGGCCTATCAGACTCTCGTTGTTCACCTCCTTGTCGAGGTTACGCTTGGCCTTGTCGATGAGCATCGATATCTGCTTCAGGCGCTTCAGATACCAGACGGCACTGCTGAGGAACAGTCGGAAGATCATGTCGACATAGTCTGTGAACCCTTCGTTGCGCTTCTGCTGGAACGAAACGAAGTCGATCATCATGTTCGTCTCGTAGTAACAGACGGTAATGGTGACGTCGCGCTTATGGATGATACCCAGGGGCACGGTGGTATAGGGCGTCCTCGAACGTATCTCCTTGACGTAGGGGATACGGAGGATGATGAGCATCCAACCGTCGTCATACTCATAACGGGCACGCTCGTCGGTATCGCTGATGTCCGACATGAAATAGTCGGGGATGTTGAACTGCTGTTCCAGTTCGTGCTGGTCCTCTTCGGTGGGGCATGTCACCTGTATCCAGCAATTGGGCTGCCACTCTGAGAGTTGGTCCAGTCCGCCTTGGGTGTTCCAGTAAGTCTTCATTTTGCTAATCCTTTTCTTTTTTCGGTGGCGCGACGGTGCGGGAGGCACGGTGGCGCGAGAAATGACTTAGTGGCAAGAGGATTAGCGGTCTTGCCTGCTATCCTCCGGCCTAAAACTTGTTACTATTCGCCGGGTAATCGTCCATAATTATGTTAATACTTTGATGAATTTGGGTGCAAAGATACGAATAACTGAGGAATAAACCAAATTTTATTCAGATTATTTCGTGTAAAAGGTGTAGGGAAAGTCTGTCGGAGTGCTATGGAGACTGGTTGGGAAAGCCGTGTAAACCGTTTGCTGACTCCAGTCAGCAAATATGTTGACTGGAGTCAAACAATCATTTGACTCCAGTCAGTCGATCAGTTGACTCTATGTCAACAGGCAGTCTTATTTCTCAGGAATGTCTTCCAATGTTTTCTTCAGCAGGGTCCAGAAGGGCTCGACGGTCTTGATGAGGGCGCGCTCTGTCGTGGTGTGAGGCGATTTCATCGTGGGACCGAAGCTGACGACGTCGAGGTGCGGGTACTTACCGAGGATGATGGAACACTCCAGTCCGGCATGGTCTACCTGGATGATGCCGTCCTCGCCGAAGAGGTCCTTGTACTCCTTCAGCAGCAGGTGCAGGATGGGAGATTCGGGGTTGGGGTCCCAGCCGCCGTAGCTTCCAGCGGTCTCCACCTTCATGCCTGCCATGTTAAAGCAGCTTTCGAGCGTCTTCACGATATAGTCCTTCATATCCTCGCGGCTACTGCGGGCCAGAATCTTCAGCATGGCCTTGCCTTCGCCGATGTTGATGATAGCGAGGTTCGAGGAGGTCTCCACAACGCTGGGATAGCTTGGAATCATACGGACCACGCCGTCGTGACAGCCATAGATGGCATTGATCAGGTTATCCTGGATCTCAACGGGCACCTCCATCTTCGGCGTTTCAACATCTTCGCAGATCACCTCGATGCCGCTCTCGATGCCTTTAAACTCATCGGTGAAGTCCTCAAGCCAGTCTGCAGCGAGTTCCTTCAGGGCCTCGACGTTCTCCTTTGGCAGTGTGAGCACGGCTTCAGCCTTGAAGGGAATCGCATTGCGCATATTGCCGCCTTCCCAGCAGGCCAGACGAGCCTCGCACTCTTCGATGGCCTCACGGACGAGGCGCACCAGAAGCTTGTTGGCATTGCCGCGACCTTCGTGGATTTCCAGACCAGAGTGTCCGCCACGCAGACCTTTGACTGTCACCTTCACAGCGGCATCTTCCGGATCGGTCTCCACCTCTTTATAATCGAGGGTGGCTGTGATGTTGATACCTCCAGCGGAACCAATGACGAACTTTCCCCAGTGCTCCGAGTCGAGGTTCATCAGGATGTCGCCCTGGAGCTCGCCCTCTGGCAGGTCGTTGGCACCATACATGCCCGTCTCCTCGTCAGCGGTGATGAGGGCCTCGACGGGTCCGTGCTTCAAGGTCTTGTCCTCCATGATGGCCATAATGGCAGCCACACCCAGACCATTGTCGGCTCCGAGGGTTGTACCTTTGGCCTTCACCCACTCGCCGTCGATCCAAGGCTGGATGGGATCGGTCTCGAAGTTGTGGGTACTCTCAGGTGTCTTCTGCGGCACCATATCCATGTGGGCCTGGAGGATGACGCCTTTCTTCTTCTCCATACCTGGCGAAGCGGGCTTCCTCATCACGATGTTGCTGGCAGGATCCTTAAAGGCCTCGACGCCTGCCTCCTTGGCGAAGTCGAGCAGGAACTGCTGGATTTTCTCAAGATGTCCGCTTGGGCGCGGAACTTGTGTCAGTGCATAGAAGTTCTTCCAAATGCACGCCGGGTTCAGATTCTTAATTTCACTCATAGTTATGTTGTTTGAGGGTTTAAACGTTTCGTAAACGAGAGGGCGGCCCAGGCATAGATGCCGAGGGCAATCACGAGCATGGTCTGTACAGTATGGACGATAAGCACAAACCAGAGGGCTTGCTCATCGGCTACACCATAGAGTATCAGCATCGTCTTGATGGCAAAGTGCCAAGGGCCTGCACCATTAGGCGTTGGCACTATGACGGCAAAGTTGGCTACGACAAAGGAAACTAGCGCACAGCCTATACCAAGGTCTGTCGTGAAGTCGAAGCAGAAGAACGTCAGATAGTAATGCAGGAAATACATCACCCAGATACCGATGGAGAAAAAGAGGTAGAGTGGGAGGTTCTTGACGCCCCTCAAGGAGAGTACCCCTTCCCAGATTCCACTCAACGTCATCTTCACCTTATTATATATAGAGAAGTTCTTCAGCAAGAGGTGCAAGAGCACGAGGACAGCCAAGCCGCAAACAGCCATCACCAGCCAACCCGTCAGCGAGAAACCTTCCAGGATATGGTCGAGCGAGGTGCCTGTCTTTTTAAAGAACGTGCCAAACACGCTCATCTCTACCAGTAGGATAATGCCAGAATATAGCATTACAATCAGCGTATCGACAGCTCGTTCTGTCACCACTGTGCCTAATGCCTTGCTGAACGACACCCCGTCGTATCGTTTCAAGACAGCGCAACGGGAGAACTCACCAATGCGTGGGATGATCAGGCTGGCAGCATAGGAAATGAATACAGCATATATGCAAGTGGCGCTACGGGCCCGGATCTTCTGGTTGGAAGGTGCTTTGGCTGTGCTGGGCGACAAGTCTTCGATGGGATCGAGCGTCTGCTTCCATCGCCAGCCGCGGAACATCTGTGCCAGAATGCCGAAGGGGAAGGAGAGTAGCATCCAAGTCCAATCCATCTCCTCCGTCAGAACATGCCTGAGCTGCATGAAATCCTCGCCGCGGTACATCCAATACAAGATAGCCCCGCCCAACAGGATGGGGGCGATGATTTTGGCCACATTGGTGAGGATGGTTTTCATTTCCATGGGGACAAAGGTACGAATAAAAATTGATACGTGTCAATGAAACCTCCTTTTTTCGCCTTTTTTCCATCAAAATCTTGCCTGTGTACGCAAACGGCCGTATCTTTGCATCGTCTTAAGACAAACAGGATAACGTTTCAAAGATTAGAGAAAGGAAAAAGTTATGGTTTTAGGTTTTATGGTTACATTCGTCATTGCAGTCTGTGTGGCTGAGACCGTCAAGGCCAACAATGACATGAATTTAGGACTTAAGTAAATAGTTTTTAGAGAGAAAGCATAGACAAGAGCGGGCTGGATGTGAATCCGGCCTGCTTTTTTTAGTGTTTTATTTGGTTTTTTTCTCGCTTATTCGTACCTTTGTCCCCCAAATGAAGCAAGTAAGACCTAAGAAGAATCTCGGCCAGCACTTCCTGACTGACCTGAGTATCGCCAAGAGAATAGCAGATACTGTAGACGAGCCTTTTGCCGATCTCCCAGTACTTGAGGTGGGACCAGGCATGGGTGTCATGACCCAGTATCTTGTGGAGAAGCCGCGCCCATTCAAGGTGGTGGAGATTGATCGTGAGAGTGTAGCGTATTTGCAGGAGCATTTTCCCAGCCTATATAATAATATAATAGGTGGAGACTTCCTGAGGATGGATCTCCGAGAGGTCTTCGACGGGCAGCCTTTCGTCTTGACGGGCAACTATCCATATGACATCTCCTCGCAGATCTTCTTCAAGATGCTCGACAACAAGGACCTCATTCCCTGCTGTACTGGTATGATTCAGCATGAGGTGGCTCTGCGCATGGCCTCGCAGCCTGGTCATAAGCAGTATGGCATCCTCTCCGTTCTCATTCAGGCTTGGTATCGGGTAGAGTATCTCTTTACCGTCGAACCTGGCGTGTTTAATCCACCGCCCAAGGTGCAGAGTGCCGTTATCCGCATGACCCGCAACGATGTAACGGACCTTGGCTGTGATGAACAACTCTTTCGTCGTGTTGTCAAGACCACCTTCAACCAACGCCGTAAGATGCTGCGTGTCTCCCTGCGCCAGTTGTTGCCATCAGAGTCTCCTTTCTTCGAAATACATGCCTCACTCCTCACTCGCCGTCCAGAGCAACTCTCCATTCCTGAGTTCGTGGATTTGACGAATAAGGTGGCAGCAGCGCTTTAAGTGTTAAAAAGCGTTGTTTTCGCACACAATTACGGTGTGTTCGTACACAACCGCTTGATTTATGTCAAAAGAAAGCCCCTTTTTTGAGGAAAAGGGAATAAAAATATTGCGGCATTTGAAAAATCGTCGTACCTTTGCATCGTCAAAAGACAACAAGTGATCTTCAATAGAAAATCTGCGATAAAGCAGATGTATTAGTAAGGTAAAGATTGAACAGGTTTTAGTTAGAGTAATAGTTAGTTAGAGTTAATTGTTAGTTAGATTTAGGTTTTAGGTTTATAATTTTTGATTGGCAATAGGTATTTCTAAGGCGTTAGGAAGAAGGATTGCAAGTAAGGATAACAGACGCAGTGGTGACACTCCGTTTTTTCCAAGAAAAAGGTTTTTAGTTATTCATAGATTGTTGGTTGCCGCCCTTGAGTCGTTGATGACCCTTGAGCGGCTTTTTTTTGTGTTTATTTCTTTCGGACTACTTTCTTGATGACTTTCTTTTGTGTAGAGCCCTTCTTTGTCTCAGCTTTGGGCTGGGGCAGGTCTTTCGTTACTGTTGCCTTCAGAATTCGGATATCTTCCAACGGACGGTCGTTCTTGTCTGTCTGCACCTGTTGGATCTTCTCTACGACATCCAGACCCTCAACCACTTCTCCGAAGACGGTGTATTGTCCGTCGAGATGAGGCGTACCCCCGATGGTCTTATATACCTCTATCATCTCTGGTGTGAGTTTCACCGTTCCTTGGGTGGCGGAGTCGAGACGTTCCTGAACTTTGGCGATAATGCGGTCGTCGGTGTAGATTTTTCCCCAGACGATATAGAACTGGCAGGCTGAGGAACGGCGCTCAGGATTCACCTTGTCACCTTCACGGGCCATAGCCACTACACCACGACGATGGAATATCTGCGGCAAACGGAACTCGGCCTCTGTCGTATAGTCGAAATCACCTGTGCCAAGCAGTTGTCCTGGTTTGGCATGTTTGCTGTTGGTGTCGCCGCTTTGGATCATGAAGTCCTTGATGACCCGATGGATGAGCAGGGAGTCATAGACGCCCATCTTTGTAATCTTCAGGAAGTTGTCACGCGTCAGGGGTGTCTCGTCGTAAAGGGCGATGCGGAAGTTGCCAGCCGTGGTCTCAAATAGCACCTCGGTGTTCTTCGTCTGTGACCAGGAAGTGATGAACGAACAGTGAAAAGCAAACAGCAAAAGCAGGAATCTGCGCATGTTGGTAGTCATAATTAATCATCTTTATTGTTAATTCTCCATTTTCAGTTTGAGCTTCTCTACCCATCTGCCTTTGAAGAGACGGACGAGGAAGATGGTGCCTCGGAAAGTCAGTTCGATGGCCATAGCGGTCCATACACCCTTCAGTCCGAACTTAGGAGCAAGACCGGCAGCAAGTGTCAGACGGACGAACCACATCGAACAAAGACTCATGACGGCAGGAATCATCGTGTCGCCAGCTCCTATAAAGACACCGTTGCAGACGATGGCAGCAGCAAACATCGGCTCTGCCCAGGCCTCGATGCGCAGCACCTGAGTTCCTTGGGCGATGACTTCCTCGACAGGCGACATGATGCCCATCAGCTCTGGGGCGAAGCACCACATGAGGATACCCATGAAGGTCATGACGGCGATGCCCAGGGCGACAGACATCCTGGCAAATGAGCGCGTCAGCAACTTCTGTCCTGCACCAATGCCCTGTCCCACGAGGGTGGTGGCAGCCTCGGCGATGCCGTAGCCAGGCATGTAACAGAGACTCTCGACGGTGATGGCCAGCGAGTGGGCGGCGATGGCGATGGTGCCCAGAGGGGCCACAATGAGGATACTGACGATATATGCACCTCCCATCAGCATGTGTTGCAATCCCATCGGAGCACCGATTTTAAAGGCAGTGCTGACGGTATCTGATTTGGGTTTGAACGAACCTGGGCGACTGATTAGGGAGAGCATCTTCGATTTCACCAGTAGGAAGTACAGCATCAGCACGGCCGTAATCAGCATCGCTAAGCCCGTCCCGATGGCTGCTCCCATCACCCCCAGGTCCATTATATATATAAATAGGTAATTAAAGCAGACGTCCATCACGCACATGCCAATGTTCAGTATCGAGGGAATCTTCATGTTGCCTGAACACTTTAGCATCGAACCTGCCAGACCCTCCATTTGGAAAAAGATGCCGCAGAGTCCGAAAATGGCGAAATAGACCGAGGCATCGTGGGCAATCTCCTCTGTTCCCCCCAGCCAGTAGGGTAGGAATGGTGAGATGATGACAGATGTCAGCGAGATTATCAGGGCCCAGATCATGCAACAGACGAGTGACTGACGGAGTACTCGCCTCGCAGCTTCGAAGTCGTTGGCTCCTATGAAATGGGCCACCTGCACAGAGAAACCCATATTCGCCGCTGAGGCCAGACCACCCATGAGCCAGCCTGTCGACTCTACCAGTCCGATGGCAGCAGAGGCCTTGGCGCCGAGGTGTCCAACCATCGAGGCATCGATAAAGAACATGACGGTGGCGGATATCTGTGCCAGGATGGAGGGGATACTCAGGCTGACGATAAGCCACAGCTTTTCGCTTTGGCTCATCGTGCGACCATCCCGTATGTAGGATAGCAAAACTTCGCTGTTTCCTTTCATCTGTTATCTTGCCGTTTCAGTTAAATCATGCTGCAAAGGTAGATAAAATATTTCAGATTTCGTGTCGTCATTTGCCTCTTTGTGCATTTTTTGCCGAAAAAGTTTGGCCTTTTCAGTTCTAATTTGTACTTTTGCAACGAAATAACCGTTATTACTAATCATTAAAATGTATAAGATTATGAAAAAGTATCTTGCAGAAATGGTGGGCACGATGGTGCTCGTGTTGATGGGCTGCGGTGTAGCCGTGAGCCTGGGTTGTGATCCTGTGGACAATATTCCCGCTGTCGTGGGAACGGCTTTTGCCTTCGGACTGTCAGTGGTGGCCATGGCCTATACCATTGGTGGTATCAGTGGTTGCCACATTAATCCGGCCATCACCCTCGGTGTGTTCCTCAGTGGGCGTATGTCGGCTAAGGACTGTGGTATGTACATTCTCTTCCAGGTGGTCGGAGCTTTCATCGGCAGCCTGCTGCTGTTCATCCTGACAGAGAATGTTCCTGGTCTGGAGGGAACTGGCGCCAACAACCTGCAGGCGAATGTGAGTGTACTTGGCGGTTTGCTCGCTGAGATTATCTTTACCTGTGTGTTTGTGCTGGTGGTGCTGGGTGCAACATCGAAGACCAATGGTGCGACGAATAATTTCGCTGGACTGGCCATCGGTCTGTCTCTGATTCTCGTTCATCTGGTGTGCATCCGCTACACAGGCACCTCAGTGAATCCCGCCCGATCCATTGCTCCTGCTTTCTTCGAGGGTGGCGCAGCACTGGAAAACCTCTGGATCTTCATTGTGGGGCCGTTCGTGGGTGGCGCATGCGCTGCTGGCATCTGGAAGATAATCGAGCCCGCAGACAAATAATGCCTTTTGGTGGGGAAAAACAGCATTTCGGACTCATTTTTGCTGAAGAAAAGTGGCCATTCGTTGAAATTTTCGACGGATGGCCATCTTTTTATTCCCTTTTTTGGTATTTTCCAAATAAAATTTGTACCTTTGCCGACGAATTTGGTAAAAGTATAGAAGATTATGAAGAAATCATTGTTAGTAATAGGTGTGATGATGTTGGGAACGGTCCAGTTGTCTGCCCAAAAATTGTGGACACTCCAGGACTGCATCGACTATGCGATGGAGAACAATATCACGCTGAAGAAGTCGCAGTTGCAGAAGCAGAGTGCTACAGAGGAACTGAAGGGTGCCAAGGCCGCCCTGCTGCCGACACTTAGTGCATCGACGAACCAGAGTCTCGGCTACCAGCCGTGGAAAGATACTGGAATGTCGTATGTGACTAACGGAACCGTCAACACAAAGGTTGACAAGACCTCGTATAACGGTTCTTATTCGTTGAGTGGCCAGTGGACGGTGTGGAATGGAAACCGCAACGTCAATACCATTCGTCTCGACGAACTGTCGGAACAGCAGGCAGAGCTCTCGGCTCAGGAGACGGCTAATAGCATCCAGGAACGCATTGCCCAACTCTTTGCCCAGATTCTCTATCTCGACGAGAACGTGAAGGTGAACGAGCAGATGCTGGAGACCAGCCGTAAGAATGAGGAACGTGGTAAGGAGATGGTCGAGGTGGGCAAGATGTCGAAGGCAGATCTTGCCCAGTTGTCGGCTCAGCGTGCTAACGACGAGTATAGTATCGTCGAGGCACAGAGTCAGTTGTTGAACTATAAACTCCAGCTGAAGCAACTTCTGGAAATTACTGATGAGACGGCTTTCGATGTGGCTGTGCCTGAGATCAGCGATGAACGTATCCTCGCAGAGATCCCCTCGTTGCAGTCGGTGTATGAGGCAGCCCTGTTGAGCCGTCCTGAGATAGAACGTTCCCAGTTGGCTGTGAAGAGCAGTGACGTGAGTCTGAACATCGCCAAGGCAGGATGGATGCCGAATGTGAATCTGACAGGTGGTGTCACCACCTCTACGAACTCGCTGAGTGGTACTGGATGGGGCTCACAATTCAAAAGTAATGTGAACACTCAACTGGGTGTGGGCGTCAGCGTTCCTATCTATGATGGTCGCTCCACGAAGACGGCTGTGAACAAGGCGAAGATCCAGCAGTTGCAGGCACAGCTCGACCTGCAGGATCAGCAGAAGACACTGTATACCGATATCCAGCAGTACTGGTTGAACGCGATGACGAACCAGCAGAAGTACAAGGCAGCCTCCAGCAGTGTGGAGAGTGCCAAGCAGAGTTATGACTTGCTCTCAGAAC
>JAEETC010000307.1 GCA_016286585.1 Prevotella sp.
CCTACAATTGCTACTTTCATGTTACTTATGACTAATAAAATTCATATTTCGGCTGCAAAGTTAGTGATTTTTCCACAAAAATCACTAACTTTGCAACCAAAATGATAGTATTGGCATCATATTTTCCTATCACAGACCCCACATTGATCTTCTTTGTGGTGTTACTGATTATCCTCTTCGCACCTATCGTGATGAGTAAACTGCGTATTCCGCATATCATCGGTATGGTGCTGGCGGGTGTGATGATCGGACAATATGGCTTCGATATCCTTGAGCGTGACAATTCCTTTGAGTTGTTTGGAAGAGTGGGACTTTACTACATCATGTTCCTCGCCGGACTGGAGATGGATATGGAGGGCGTGAAGAAACATACCAGGAGATTCTTGATATTCGGAGTGCTCACCTGTTTCGTGCCACTGATTCTGACTTATGTGATGGCGATCTCCATCTTGGACTATTCTCCTGCTGCATCGTTCCTTCTGGGTTGTATCATGGCATCGAACACGCTCATTGCCTATCCCATCATCGGACGATATGGTTTGCAACGTCATCAGAGTGTCGGGCTTAGTGTCGGATCATCGATGATCTCGCTGTTTATGGCTCTTGTGATGCTGGCGGCACTGTCTGGTTCGTTCGAGAGTCGAAGTGGATGGCTGTTTTGGATACTCTTCATCGTGAAGTTTGCGGCTTTCTGTGTAGGTAGTGTCATCTTAATCCCTAAACTGACGCGCTATTTCCTTCGCCGTTATAGTGATGCGGTCATGCAGTATATCTTTGTGTTGGGCATCATGTTCCTCAGTGCTGCTCTCACATCGCTGATAGGGATAGAGGGCATCTTCGGCGCTTTCTTTTCCGGACTGATCCTCAGCAGGTATATCCCTCGCGTGTCGCCTTTAATGAATCGTATTGAGTTCATCGGCAACGCTCTGTTCATTCCTTATTTCCTGATTGGTGTGGGTATGCTCATTAACGTCCGCACGATTTTCTCAGGCATTGAAATGGTTTGGATCGTGTTTCTTATCGTCTTCTTTGGAACCTTCGGCAAAGCTGTCGCTGCTTATATCTCAAGTCTGTTGTTCCGTTTGTCCAAGGCTGATGGCAATATGATGTTCGGTTTGACCTCCGCTCACGCTGCAGGCGCAATCGCTATGGTGATGGTTGGCATGCGTCTGGAGGTAGCGCCAGGGGAATATCTGATCAATGATATTACGCTTAATGGTGTTGTCATGATGATACTCTTCACTTGTGTGATTAGTACGTTGATGACAGAGCATGCCGCCCAGCAGATCATCATTCAGGAGAAGACTTTTTTGCAGACTGAGACTCCAAAAGATGACGATGAGAAGATCCTGCTCTGTGTGAAATATCCCGAGATCGCCCCGCAGTTGCTCTATCTGGCTACGCTGATGAGAAATGAACGACTGAAGCGAGATGTCGTGGCGCTGAATGTGGTCTATGACGATCAGAACAGTGCGCAGGCAAGGGAGCAGGGACTTCGATTGTTAGAGCGGCTTCAGCAACAGGCCAGTGCCTCTGATGTTACAGTTCGCACGCAGGTGCGATTGGCTACGAATATTGCGAACGGCATTAAGCATGCGTTTCGTGAGTTCGGATGTTCGGAGATTATCATGGGCATGCATATCCATACCGACGTGAACCCGCGTTTCTGGGGTGAGTTTATCCAGAGCCTGTATAACGGCCTGAATCGACAAATCATTCTGACACGCTTTGTACAGCCTATGTCTACGCTCCGCAGAATCAGGGTCGCCGTGCCCTCTAGGGCAGAGTTTGAACCTGGTTTCCATCGGTGGTTGGGACGTTTGAGCAGACTGGCAGGACAACTGGATTGCAGGATTCAGTTTCATGGGCGGAAGGAGTCATTGGTGCTGATTGCGGAGTATATCAACAATCGTTATCCGAGTGTCAGGGCTGAGTACACGCCGATGGGACACTGGAACGAGCTGCCACGTTTGGCTGCTGACATTTCTGAAGACCACCTGTTTGTTGTGGTGACGGCCCGTAAGGGTACGATTTCCTATAAAACTGCACTTGAGCGTCTTCCCGACGAGTTGCAGAAACATTTCTCGGGTAAGAATCTCATGATCATTTTCCCTGACCAGTTTGGTGACACGAAGGAAGACCGTATGAGTTTCACTGAGGCACAGCACCATGAGGAGAAGAGTATTTATGATACTATATCAAGGTGGATACATAAGAAAAGATAACGTATGATGATTGAAATCAACAATATTACAAAAAGTTTTGGGGCACTACAGGTGCTGAAAGGCATAGATCTCCAGATTGGAAAGGGGGAGGTGGTCAGTATTGTAGGTCCCAGTGGAGCGGGGAAAACCACTTTGCTGCAGATTATCGGGACCCTGGATAAACCTGACACAGGGACAGTATGTATTGATGATGTTAATGTCACTTCTCTCAGTCAGAAAAAACTAT
>JAEETC010000308.1 GCA_016286585.1 Prevotella sp.
CTGAAATACTTCGGCAGTCCTGTGTCCAGCAGTTTCCCCTCACCCACCGATGTGTCGAGCTGGGACCAGCCCCAAGGTTTCGGCCTTGAGCGACTGAAGACCTGTCCCTCAGGCTTCCCCCGCGACTGGGAATACCTCGACTATCTGCGCCAGAAGGACTACTGCTGCTGGCATCAGGTGCCCGATGATTTCTATCAAGGCGACGCCTGGCTCGATGAGGCCAAGCGCATGTTCCTCGCCGCCAAACCCATGATGGACATGATGAACGCCGTAATCGACGATTACGAGTAGTCTTATTCAGGTGCAAATATTGGCAATTAATCTGAAAGTTCCAAATAAAATGCTAAAAAAGGGGATATCTTTCTTGTTTATGGAATAATAAAACTATCTTTGCGCTCAAAAAGACCACATAATCGAGGTGTAACGGATATGCGAAGGATGGGGACCATCATATTGGCAATAGCCTTGGGCCAGCAGATGCTGGCGCAAGAGCAGAGGCTGACCGCTGAGCAGGTGCTGGCGGAGATGGACTCGCCGACGTTTGTGCCCACGGTAAAGGTGGGTAAGGTGTTGCACGAAGGCGACAGCATACAGTATATGGAGATGAACAACGTGTATGTGTATCCCCAGCTGACGTTCAAGAACAAGAAACAGGCACAGGCTTATATGCGGCTCGTGACCAACGTGAAGAAGGTGCTCCCCATCGCCAAGGAGGCCAGGCAGATGCTCATTGAGACGACGGAGTATCTGGAGACGCTACCCAACGACAAAGCAAAAGAAGAACACATTAAGCGCGTGGAGGAAGACATCTTCCGCACCTATAAGCCGAAGATGAAGAAACTCACCTACTCACAAGGCAAACTGCTTATCAAACTCGTAGACCGCGAATGCAACTCAACGGGCTACGATATGATCAAGGCATTCATGGGTCCGCTGCGTGCAGGCTTCTGGCAGGTATTCGCCTGGGGCTTCGGGGCCTCGCTGAAGAAGGAGTACGACGCGAAAGGCGTAGACCGCCTGACGGAAAGGGTCGTGCTCATGGTAGAAGCAGGACAGATATAATGTCTATTCCGAGAATAATACTTGAATAAGTGTTTGGCCGACGGCCTGAAGGGTGTTACGGTCGATGTGGGCCATATCGTCGTTGACGGTATGCCACGTAGGACCAAAGGAACTCTGCTGACAATCAGGATAGTATGGAATGATGTCGACACATGGAATCTTGGCCACACGGTTTACGGGCACATGATCGTCAGTAATAGATACACCCTCTTTCTTCGGGAAGTAGCTGCCGAAACCAACGGTCTGGGCAGAACGCCACACCTTGTCTACCACACTACGGGCATAACTAAGCGACTGCTGTTCCTGATAGAACTGAGCCCCCTCGCCGCCAACCATATCGAGCAGGATGCCATAACGGGCCGAATAACCATCGACATGAGGATTGGCAGCCCAATACTGGGCACCAAGGGCCCATGTGTCGCTATATGACGGAGAGTCATCCCACTGTGGCGTGCCCCAGTCTTCAGCATCGAAACAGATGAAGTCTACTCCGAGTGAAGAGTGAAGAGTGAAGAGTGAAGAGTCGGCTGGTACCGTATTCAGCAATCGGGCGATTTCGAGCATGACAGCTACTCCCGAGGCACCATCGTTGGCAGCCATCACGGGCTGATGCCAGTTAGCCTCATCGGGGTCATTATCAGCCCAAGGGCGACTGTCCCAATGGGCACAGAGCAGGATACGGTCGGAGAGTTCAGGGCGGTAGCTGGCGATGATGTTCGTAGCACGAAGCATCGTGCCATCATAGCCCTTGAGCAGAGCGTGCTGGGTTGTCACCTGCAACCCATAGCTGGAGAACTTTTGCATGATCCACAGACCACAGTCTTCGTGGGCCTGGCTGTTCATCGTGCGAGGGCCGAAGTCGCATTGCTTCTCACAAAAGGCAAAAGCGCTGTCGGCACAAAAGGCGGGACCCACAGGCTGCAAGGCAACGTTATCCGTGTTGGCCGCCTGCTTGCGCAAACTGCACGATGTGAGAAGGAGGAAAGAGAAAAGAGGAATGATGAAAGAGAATACTCTTGCCACAGTTCTCTTAACGCCATTATGATGGTATCTTCTGGTAATCATCTATAAACTATAAACAGTAAACTATAAACTTTGCGCTTGTTGCATGACACGGAGGAAGTTACCGCCCCAGATCTTCTGGATGTCTTCATCGCTATAGCGGCGAGCTAAGAGCTGACGGGTGAAATTGATCAGTTCAGAGGCATCGGCAAGTCCTCTGACACCACCGTCGCCATCGAAGTCGGTGCCCAGACCTACGTGATCGATGCCCATCACCTGGATTGCGTGTTCCAGATGGGCCACGACATCGCGGATGGTGGCCTCACCATCCTTGCGCAGGAAACCATTATAGATTGTGGTCTGTGCCACTCCGCCTTTGGC
>JAEETC010000091.1 GCA_016286585.1 Prevotella sp.
CTCCCATTGCGTAGATCCAATCCTATACTCTGCAGAAAGTCTGGAGAACGATAGCAAGGTCAACCTCGTGACCTACAAGAACTACGACCATGCCGACTGGCTCACCATTACGCTTGGAGCACAGAAAAACGTTAAGTTGAGCGGGAGTGCCACATGGACACCACAATACAACATTTCATTGATGAAACCATGGTTCAAGTCAGAGTTCATAGGTGAAATGAGAAGTTATAACCATCCCATGTTAGCCCTGCAATTAGGCAATATCCTCACACTTCCCTATGACTGGCTGCTACAAGCTGACTTCAATATACACACGCACGGCTATCAGCAGAACGTCTGGATAAATTGCACTAACCCCATGCTTTCGCTAAGTGTTAGCAAAGACTTCTTCAAACGTCGGCTAAACATAAAACTCTCAGGTAACGACCTCTTCAATGGTGGTATCAACCGCATCACGCTCTATAGCAATCGCATGATGTTCCGCAAGATGGAGGACAACGATTCCAGATGCGTCAGCCTCTCAGTGCGTTACCGCTTCAATGTTACTCCGTCGAAGTATAAGGGTACAGGTGCTGGTAATGCAGAAAAGAACAGATTATAGAATATCTCTCGTTAGGGCAGTCGTCAGCCTTCGTGCTGACGCTGCCCCTTCATAATAAAAATATAAGCAATATGAACCAAGCAAAACCTCTCTTCCTCCTGATTGCCGCCCTCGCATTCGCCTCTTGCGGCAGCGACGAACCAAGATATGACGACCCGGAGGCACACGAAAAGGGCTTTTTCTGCTAAAGAATGTAAAAACTAACAAAAAATGCGGGTGGTGGTGCAGTCTTTTTCTCCGTCGTAGGACTTAATAGATAGAGACGTTATGTTTACGATGGAGATAACAAGGCTGATAGAACGATGCAGACAGGGGGACGCGGATGCCCTCGGAGAACTGTACAAGGCATACGCCCAGAGGATGAGGGGCGTGTGCCGACGCTATATCAGCGACGAGCAGACGGTGGAGGATGTGCTGCACGACGCTTTCTTGATTATCTTCACTTCGTTCGACAGGCTGCGCGACGTGCGGCGGGCCGAGCCTTGGATGACGGCCATCACAAGGAACGTGGCATCGAAATGCAAGGATCATCTGGAGGCATTGCCAACGGTTTCGCTCGAAGAGACGAGCGAGGCGGAACTGATTGCCGCCGAGGACGAGGAAAGGGACGTGAGGGGCGTGCCGCTGAGCGAGGTGGTGAGAATGATAGACAGACTGCCGGAGGGTTACGGGCAGGTGTTCCGGCTGTCGGTGTTCGAGGGCTTGACGCACAAGGAGATTGCCAACATGCTGGGCATTGAGCCACATTCGTCATCGTCGCAACTGGCACGGGCGAAGAAGATGCTGCGCAAGATGATGAAGCAGTATTGGGTTGCCGGACTTCTGTTGCTACTCGTTCCCGTTACGTTCTACCTATTCAGGAAAGGGGATACTGCGGTCAAGGATGAAGAGCCAGTTGTAGCGAAGCAGAAAGATACGCTAAAAGAATCGCAGAAAGATTCTCGGTCGAAGCAGCCACAGGAGCCTGTGATTGTTGATTTTCCTGTACATCGTACAACCGTTATTGTCCCAGACACCCTGCAATCGGTCATCGCTCAGGCTGTAGATTCTGTCACGTCTGACACATTATCTAATATAATAGCACAAGAGCAGATAATCCCTGACACCATTGCAACCGACACTACAAAGGCTATACGCAAGGCCGAGATTCCGCATTACGATATGGCCGAGTTATTCCCAGAAGAGCCAACTGTCAACACTAATAGCGAAAAGAAATGGTCTTTAGAACTGGCATACGCTGGGCAGTTCGACGAGCAGAACCGTTATAATCAGCCGTTCAGTTATAAGCCCACGCCGTCAGCTGCACAGTCTTTGCCTGGGCCATCCCCAAGTCCGATAATCCCGAGCAGCATTGACAACTGGACGGACTATGCTGTCTATCTTGCAAATAATCCCGATGCCGTGAGTGACAAAACCCGCAGCGTCATCATGCGCATCGCCCTGAACAATGCCAACCGACCTGGTGAGGACAAGATTCTGCGTACGAGCCACCATCAGATGCCAATAACATGGTCGCTGGCTTTGAAGTACCGATTGAATCATCGCTTCGGACTGGAGTCAGGTCTCAGTTACAGCCGTCTAACCTCCGACTTTGAGACGGGTGCCGATGGTAATACCATCAGCGAACAGCAGACCATCCACTACCTTGGGATTCCCTTGAAAGGTATATATAATATGTATGACAGAAGACAGTGGAGCATCTACGGCAACCTCGGTCTTACAACCGAGATACCCATCCATTCCGTCCTCCGCTCAGAGTTCTATGTGAATGGTCAGTATGAGGCAGGCGACAAGACTGCCATCCGCGCTCCGTGGCAGCTCTCTACCACATTTGGTGTTGGTCTGCAATACCACCTAACACCCAATATTGGCTTCTTCGTAGAGCCAAGTCTGCAGTACTATATCCCGATGAAGAGCGACATCGAGACATACCGCACAGAGCATCCGTTCACCTTCTCTCTGCCGCTGGGCATCAGATTTACGTGGTAGCCGTGCAGTCTTTACGCAGTTCAGCGGACTATATAAGTAAAGAGACGTTTATTTTAACTCTGTAGAATATGAAGTATTACAAACCCCTCGCTTGGATGATGGCGATAGCCATTGCCAGCACAACGTTGACTGCTTGCAGTCTTGACGGTAACGAACCCGAGAAGCCATTTACCACGTGTCCTGCATCAGAAACCACGCTATATGCCTGTGGTGTCAATGAGTCTGGGACGCGCTCTATCGGTGACACACAGAATGTCCTTTTCACCGAGAATGATATTGAATGGTTTGACGTCACTACCCGTGAACTGCGCTTCTGCGACACGATGGCACCACTAAAGAAACAAATCCCGTTGCTTGCAAGTGTCGATTTCTATCTTGGTGGCGAACATCTCTTTTCAGGTGGGGCCACCCATGTTGGTCTCATCTGTAGCCAAGTGTTTGACGACCTTGTTCTTTGCTGTGGAAAGATGGATGGCGAGGTTATTGATGACGGCCACTACTACCTTTACGACTGCTATCCCAACACGCCGCAGTTTCTCAACGACGAGTTGGTGAAAGCCAATCGTGCAAAACGAGCAGCACAGTGGGAGATATTCACGAAATATCTGGAAAGCAAGGGAAAACTGAAGAAATAACCTCCCGCCCTGTGCAGTCATTCGTTGCAGTTTCAGACTTTATAAGTAGAAACTGCAACGAATTTTTATGTACACGATTTACGATTATGCCTAGGGATCATGGGGTCGGTTCTTCTGATCATTTTTCAAATTAAGTGAAATGCGAATGAGACAAGTAATAAAGCATAGAGATATCAGACTCTTGAAAATGATCAGGAGAACCGACCCCGTGATTCGTACTTCCAACACCGTCTCAATGTCAAACTGACAGGTAACGACCTCTTCAATGGTGGCATCAACCATGTCATGCTTTACAGCAATAGGATGATGTTTCGCAAAATGGAGGACAATGATTCCCGTTGCGTCCAACTCTCCCTGCGCTACAGATTCAATGTCACCCCGTCGAAGTATAAAGGTACTGGTGCCGGTAATGCCGAAAAGAACAGACTCTGAATCTCATGACACATTGGGGTCAGGATAATCTGTGACATGTCACAAAGTATCCTGTTGTGATATGCATCATCCGCAAGGATATCATGATCGAAGCAAATAAAGCACCATTTACCTCTCCCTACCTTTGATCCTCGACTTTACGGTACGGAGTGAGGCGGGTTTGACGTCGAGGATTTGGGCGATAGTATTGTCGTCGTAGTTCAGGTCGTCCTGAAGGATTAGAAAGACGTACTGCGCTGGCGTGAGCGGATTGTATGTGTGCTCCCACTGCTGCCATCGCTTTGGGCGCAGTTGGGCGAAATAGTCTATCAGGCACTGCCGTTCCTCTGCCGTCATGTCGGCAACAGGCTCCTTGCGCTGCAACTTCACAAACTGCCGCGTACCCGTCAGCAGTTTGCTGGCGATGCGCTGACGGCTATCCTCTATCTGCTTCTTCAGGTCGGCGATGGTCTGTTCACTGGTCTCGCCGCTCTGTTGCAACCGCTCTATCTCCGTCTGGTTCTCGGTAATTCGTCTGGCATTCTCGTCAAGTTGGAAACTTATCTTTTGCATTCTTCGCCTGTGCCACCAAATAACGACTACCAATAATAGAACTATGAAAATGATTACTCCGCCCATCTTCATCATCCTCTGACGGGATTCTTTCTCCCAACGCTCTTCATCAAACTTACGTTGCCAGTCAGTCATCTGTTTCGCTTGGTTAGTGACAATAACAGAATCAGCGCACGCTTCCATCTGCTTCAAAGCCTTCAGAGCATGATCTTTATCGCCAGTTATCTCATATAGTTCAGATAGAAGCTCAAGCAACCTGATTTGTACCTTACGGTCATTATCCATCAAACCTCTTTTGGCCTCGTTGATAGCTTCTTCATATCGTCCCTTGGCTTTAAGGATACGCGCTGAAGTGATATAACCCCTATAGCTGGTAGACTTTGTCGCTTTCCATTTCTCCAGATACTCCTCAGCCTTCTTAATATTCCCCTTCTCCTGATACATGGCTGCCGTGATGGCATAGATGTCTGCTAATAGGATTGTATCGGCATACGATATCAGATCAAGTCCGCGCATGACATAAGTATATGCGCTATCCGTTTGTTCCATATCTGCATGGCTTGTGGCACACATAAAAAGGCTCCTGAGAATCAGCGCAGTGTCTTTGAGTTCAATGCTGCTCTCCAGAAATTTCTTCGAATACTTAAGTATGAGTGGGGAATTTCTGGTATAGTAGTTGGCGTAGTCCAGTAATTCATATACTCTGTTCTTCAATTGCTCGTCATCAGCATCTTCTGCTATAACCTCTGACATTTTGAAGTCTTTGATGGCATCAGACAGATTTCCAAAACTGAACATTCTGATGGCGCCTCGGTAATAATAGGCACGGCCTCGATACCAGTCGTCACCATGACGGTCGAAATAAGCTAAACAGGCAGAAATCAAAGAATCGTTCTCAAAACTCTTGTGAGTCTTATAATCAGCCATTGTAATAATCAGCCCATACTCTGCTTTCTGGCTTTCAGAAAGCGAACGAAGGTTTACCTGTGTCAAAATGGTCATTGCTGAGTCTGGTCTGACATCTATCAGATCTTTTGCCTGCTTCAAGAGAGGATTTTGCCGCTCGGTGCAACCTGCAAGGGCAATAACCAACATTATTACAAGATAACCTATCTTCTTCATACTTCCAATTTAGATGCAAAGATAATAAATATCTATAGAACAGAACCGACCGATTGGTATTTTTAAAGAATAATTCAATGAATTTAAGACCATTGTCCTCAAATAGGTGTTACAATTTGGCACTTTTTTCTTAGTCAAATTTTGGTTACATTATTCATTATCAGCATTTTAAGTGTAAAAATGCTGTAACACCCCTTATGTGAGATTCCTGGCCAATCACTTGCCAGATATTAAAACTCGATGTAACTTTGTCCTCCGAAGAGTAATCATCTTGCTCTTTATTATTGATTCATTTGCTGTTCCGTCGTGATGACGGGACAGCTTTCCAAGGAAAATATAAACAAGCATCAAAAGATAAAAGATATGAACAAGCAAACTATCATCACCGCACTGATCGCAGTCCTATTGGGGCTAGTATCTTGTAGTAGCGACAACGACTACGAAGACAAAGTTGAACAGGTGACGATTTACGTATCTGCTGAAACGGGAATGTTTTACAATGTTCCTAACACCACGCTCGAAGAAGGGATGATGATTCGGGTCGACGGTGAGGATCATTACATTTGCGTTGCTTTCAATACAATTGCGGGTTTCACCTACGAGAAAGGTAATGAGTACGAACTGTTAGTGAAGAAAACCAAACTCGCCAATCCTCCAAAGGATTCTGGAAGCATTAGGTATGAACTCATTCGAATTGTATCGAAGAAAAAAGTCATGGCAGAATAAACAAATAGTGTAGAACCCTCAAACGAAAGAATGTGTTATGAGTCCATAATTATTTTGTAAAAATGTGTCGGAATGTGAAGGAAAAATTGTACCTTTGCACCCAAAGACATATAATAAGACGAAGCAACCGCAGCTATCCAATAGTTTTCGAACGGCAATTCAATAAACTTTAGCGGGATAAGACGGCTGCCTGCTCACGACTCCTATACAACGGAGACGTGGGCTTTGGCAGTATCAACACCCGCAAAGGCAAGCCGGCCTGAAAACAACGTTGAGACCCCAAATCCACCCACGTCTTCCGTTTTCCCTCTCTCGCCTCACGGCGTATTTATATGTGTTTATTATCAGAAATTTAACGGAAAACGTGAATATGAATCACAATGAAGAAGTCCCAGACTTTCTGGGCGGACTCGGCGACATGCTGCCCGCCGATGTCCTGAAGAAGGTGAACGAACTGCTGGAGCAACTGCACCGGAAAGACAAAGATCACCAAGGCAGCCACAATACAATCGTCTACGTAGCCCCTGGTGCACAGTATGTAGGCACAATTGAGAAACAGTATGTGGAACCCGTCCATAGCCCTCTCCAAAGGGGACCTCACCCCAGCCCTCTCCGAGGGGAGAGGGAGAGCTTGCCCGACGTGCTCGCCACACCCGAGGCGATGGCACTTTGGGAGAAGGCCCAGCGGGCGGGTTACGTGGATGAGCACTACCAGCCCCTGCTCTCGCGGACGCAGGCGGCACTGTTGGCCGATGCGATGGCCAAACGTATGGGCATCAAGGAGAAATGGAAAGTGTTTGAAGCGCTTTGGAACCGAAAGAACATGTACAAAGACTTTTATTATGCCCTCAATCAAAAACAGTCATTGGTGTTCCAGGACAAACTGAAAGCCATATTGTAATAAGCGATTCTAAACAGGTTATACCCTCCATATATCCCTGGTATATGGGGGGTAATTGTTTTATCTTTTTCGTATCTTTGCGGCGAGAAATAAACGACAACATGGACAACAAAGGCAACAAGAAAAAAAGTAAAGGGGAAGAAAAGGAGCACAAGGTTCCGTGGCAGGAGAAGTATGCCTCGCCGGAGGAGATCAAGGCGTTCCTCAGCAACCACATCTACCTGCGATACAATACGGTGAAATACCGTGTGGAGGCCCGTCTGCCGTCGGGGGATGCCTTCTGTCAGAACAGCGAACTCGCACAGTTCGCCAGCGACGACTGGCAGCCGATGAGCGACCGTCTCAAAAACACCCTGCTGACGGCCCTCTATGTCATCAAGCCCACGAGGAAGTGCGACCTGGAGACGGTGCTCGACTCCGGGTATGTGCCGACTTTCCAGCCGTTTCTGCACTACCTGAACCGCCTGCCGCCGTGGGACGGACAGGACCATATCCTCGCCATGTCGGTGTCGGTGACCGTCAAGGGCGGCACGGAGAAGCAGATGCTCTTCTACGAGTACCTGAAGCGGTGGCTCGTGGCGATGGTGGCCAGCTGGCTCGACGAGGGGGAGGTGAACCAGGCGGTGCTGGTGCTCATCGGCGAGCAGGGCATCTACAAGACCACCTGGTTCTCGCATCTGCTTCCCCCGGAACTGCGCGACTACTTCCGCATCAAGGTCAACTCGAGCCGCGTGTCGAGGGACGACCTGATCACGCTGTCGCAGTACGGTCTCGTGTGCTACGAGGAGCTCGACGTGATGCGTCCTTCCGACGTGAACACGATGAAGTCGGTGGTGACGATGCCGTCGATCGACGAACGCAAGCCCTACGGCCACTATACGGAGCACATGCCGCATGTGGCCTCCTTCTGCGGCACGGGCAACAACGTGCAGTTCCTCACCGACCAGACCGGCAACCGCCGCTGGCTGCCCTTCGAGGTGGAGAGCATCATCTCGCCCAGGGATCAACCCTTCGACTACGAGGGCATCTACTCGCAAGCGTATGCCCTCTACCGGCAGGGCTTCCTCCACTACTTCACGAAGGCCGAGGAGGCGGCGCTGAGGGAACATAACAGGACCTTCGAGACACCTCACCCCGAGCAGGAGGCCATCAGCACACACTTCCATCCGCCCCAGGACGGTGAGAAGGGAGAGTTCTACACAGCCACCGACATCCTGAATAAGATCGGCTATAACCCGGCCCTGCGGCTGACCATCGAGAAGATCGGCTGTGCCATGAAGGCGCTGGGATTCGTGCAGTACCGCTCCCACGGCAGGCGCGGCTACCGTGTCGTGGCCTACAAGCCCGAGGAGATCGAGATGAACCGCCGTATGCTGGCCTACGACGCACGGCCCGAGGGTGTGGACGGCGGCGAGGGGGACAGGGGTGACACCTAAGGAACGGGATTCCTCCTGCGTACCGCATACATACACGGTACGCATGAGAATTCATGTATTTCTACTGTCACCCCTGACACCCTTTTAAGTTTACGGTTTATAGTTTATAGATAAGATGAAGGCAAAGTATAAATCTGAGCTGGCAGAGTTGGCCGGCGTGTCGTACTCCACGTTCTACCGTTTCCTATGCACCCGTCGGGAGGTTCTCGAGTCGATGGGATGCAGGCTGAAGGACCAGAAGGTCAAGGGCAATGCACTCAACTACATCTGTCACGAATATGGCATCACGCTACCTGAGGAATCCCCCGAACCTGTCAGGAAACACATTAAGTTCCGCTGATGTTCGTCATTGTCCGTCACTGTTCTTCAAAGGTTGTCAACGCCCTTCTGGAATATATTAATTTTGCATTGTCGGAAGTGACCAGGCGGATGGGCCCAAGAAAGGTGCCACCTTTCTGCCGGAAAGGTACTACCTTTCTCGGAGTTTGCAGCCACCTTTCTCCCGCTTACCTCACCCCGACACCGCGAACTTTCAATTTTCAACTTTCAACTTTCAACTAAAAAAAATGGCACGTTCAAACATTCCCATGACGATCAACCTTCGTCAGAACACCAACGACGACTCCACTGCCTACGGCAAGTACTTCGCCGAGGTGGAGCGAAAGGAGCCCATCAACCTGAAAGGTTTCTGCCGGCACATGACCGAGCACGGCAAGATTGCCAGCTACCAGATGTGTGAGCTGGTGGTGAAGCAGGTGGTCGAGTGTCTCAAGGAGCTCATCACCCAGGGCCAGCCCGTGAAGATCGACGGCCTCGGCACGTTCTATCCCTCGGTCGATGGCGGCAAGCTCGGCAAGGCCAACATCACCGACGCCATCGCCGGCGGTCCCGCTGCCATGATCAACGGCATCTACCTGAACTTCCAGCCCGAGAACACCAAGGGTGAGAAGCTCACCTCGAAGGCCCTGAAGGACGACTGCATCTTCGAGTGGGGCTATGTCATCAAGTCGATGAAAAAGACGATCGGAGGCAAAGAGCGCCGTTATCAGGAGAAGATTCCCATCTCAACCTATGGCATCGCCACTGCCCAGGGTGACGCTCCCGCCGGTGGCAACGGTTAAGCCTTAACCTCTGAGAGGTCGTGAGCTCTGAGTCCGGGACTGTGCTATGGTACCCCTGGCAGCCGCTGCGCGCTGCAACAAGTCCACATCACCGCCATCAAGCCAGTCTGCTCAACTCACGTCCTCTCTTTCTTCTCTCGATCTTTGAAAGATTCACAACCACCTTATCCTCCTTGTCCTAAGGAGGATCTCAACCTTAACCCCAAACCCCTTTGCCCTCTCCAGGGCAGGGACTTAACACAGAAAATCGCAGCACGCCGTCGATTTTCTTCCGTTTTGGTATCGCGGGACACGCGATGTCTTTTTCCTCGGCTGGCGCATTGACTGTGCGCAGCCATCCCTTCCCTTTCAGGGGAGGGACAGAGGGAGAGGTGTAGACAATCATGGCGAACCCCGAAGGGGCAAAGGCTTGAGAGCCATACCAAAATCCTGATGCAGGTCGGCGTATGCCGCCGGAGTCAGTTACATCCCTTCCATATAGGGAAGGGCTTGGGATAGGTGGATGCTTCTTTGCTTCTTTCTTCGCGCCGAAGAAAGTAAGAGATTGGGGTTTGGGGGTATCCCCCAATAATAATAATGTACAACTTTTAAAATTTCAATTTAATGAAACGAGAAACGATTAATAAAATTGCGAATTTTATCCTGACGGTCATTACCGCCTTCGTGTCAACCTTCCTCATGCAGAGCTGCATGACCCTCTAAATCCTGACAGCCATGAGAAGAATAGATCTGATTGTCATTCACTGCACGGCATCGAGACCTGACCAGCATATTTCGCTGGAACGGCTCGACAAGATGCACAAGGCCCGTGGCTGGAAGTGCTGCGGCTACCACTACTACATCACCCGCGACGGACAGTTGCACTTCGGCCGTCCCGAGGAGATGGTCGGTGCCCACGCCAGGCATTATAATGCCCACTCCATCGGCATCTGCTACGAGGGCGGTCTCGATGAGAAGGGCCGCGCCGCCGACACCCGGACACCTGCCCAGAAGCTCACCCTCTACACGCTGCTCTGCTCACTGAAGCAGGACTATCCTGATGCAGAGATTGTCGGACATTGTGAACTGCCGGAGCAGCGAATGCCAATCGAACTCGTTCGTTCTTGGCTGAGTCGCGACGGCAGTCGACCAAGTCAATTGGAGGGTGTCCACAAGGACTGCCCCTGCTTCGATGTCCGTGTCTACCGCGACTACTTCAAACACCTAAATCAGTAGCCTATGCCCCACAACCACCTACCCCGTGATGACTTACAGGACTAATAAGAAAAGCGGCCCTCCCGATTGGAAGAGCCGCTTTTCTTATTAGTCCAGTATGTATGATCGTTATTCTCTTTCCTTATCGCCTAACATGCGAAGGAACTTACCATCGCAAGCTATCAATGTCAGGGCGGCCAGCCACACACCCATACAACCGTTCAGTTTACATGATTTCATCATTCAAGATAGTGTTTACGATTGAGTTTGCCGTTATAGGTTCGGGCGACAGCATCGACCTGTTCGTAGAGCATAGGTACCTTATATGGCTCCAGACGGTCGGCCAAGTATCGGGCTAAGGAGCGCTTGTCGAGGGTCTGTCCTGAAGGAGTCACTACGAGAAGCTTGAGGGCCCGGCCTGTGACGGGATGGTTGGCTGAAATGCAGATGCAATCACTGACCAAAGGATTTGACATGGCGACAGCCTCAACCTCAATGGGAGAGACCTTGAATCCACCCACATTGATCACATCGGAAGCACGACCAGAAAGGTGTAGCATCCCTTCATCGTCGATGGTGCCGACATCGGAGGTGAAGATGGTATCGTCGCGCAGGACGGTGGCCGTCAGCTCCGGGTCACCGGCATAGCCGCTCATGATGGTGTCACCCTGACAGGCAATCAGTCCGTCAGGGGTAATCTGGATGCGTGAATGTGGCATCGGACGGCCTAAGCAGTTGGCCATACAACGACCATCGTTAAAGTTATAGGTGGCGATGATGCCAGTCTCTGTGGATGCATAAGTATTATAGAGCCGCGTCTTAGGCAGGAGATCGCAGAGCCGCTGCATATCTGCCTGTGGCAGAGGCGCTGCGCCTGATTCGATAAAGTCAAGCTTATCCGCATAGGAGGCGAGTTTGTCTGGGGCAAACTGCAGGATCATCCGGATGGTGGCAGGCACAAAGAAGGTAGCTACCTTACTCGCCGGATAGTCGAGTGCCTGGAAAAACACATTGAGATCCTTCATGCCTTCGATGATGAGGATGGTGGCGCCCAGCATGATGCAGGGCCAGAGCTTCGAAAGACTACCGATATGGTTGAGGGGGCCGTTGATGACAAAGACCAAGTCGTGAGAGAAGCCCTGCCCGGCAATAAGGTTCTCGGCATCGGCAATCATGGCACGATGACTGACCATCACCCCCTTCGACTGTCCTGTAGTGCCTGTGGTATAGAGGATATCCGCAATGCCCTCAGGGATGTCTGAGGATTGGAGGCGGGCCTGTACCTCCTGAAAGAGGGAATCGGGCATGCCATGTTCCAATGGGGCTGACACACCACCCGCAAGATGGGTGGCGAGGTAGGTGACGAGGAAGTCGATGGATTGGGAGGAACGGAAGCAGTGGATCTTACTCAACGACTTACTCAACGAGAGGCTCTGCGTATGGACTGCCTGCCAAAGACAGGCGTAGGTGAGAGACTGGCCCCCACAGACTACAGCGACCTTATCAGGATAACACCGGGCATTCTGCTCAAGATAGTCGACAAGCATCATTTCTCTGAAAGTTTAGACTCCACAAGGGCCACCAGACTGTCGAGCGAACGAAGATTGCGGGGTGTCGCATCTGTCGCGTCGAGGGTGATGCCATAGGCGTCGGAGAGGGTCATGAGGAT
>JAEETC010000309.1 GCA_016286585.1 Prevotella sp.
ACATCAGTCTGGCAGAAAGTGTAATGTCGGTTGTCGCTGATAGTCCGGCACACGCAGAGCCTCTTGAAGGCACTGTGAATAGTGGTAACGAAGGAAACTACAGCAAGACCAGGGAGTGGAAGAAGTTCACGACGCTGCTTGACGACTATACAGGCGTGAAGGGGCAAGGTGCTGCCGTCTGGATTCCCACCGAGGTGAAGAAGCAGATAGAGCTCATCCGCGCCAATGCAAAGGCGAACATCCCCATCCGTGCCATTGCCGCAGCGATGATTATGGCCTTTATAGCCGAGCACCGCAGGGAGTTACAGGGTCTATAGCCTCTCAGCCCCGTTATATACTTATATTATACGATTATATAATACAATTATTGAACATGATTGATAAGAAATACATTGATTTGATCCTCGACACGGTGGACCTTCAGGAGGTGGTCTCAGACTATGGGATTGCGTTGAAGGTGAAAGGTCATCGTGCCTGGGGATGCTGTCCATTCCACAACGAGAAGACCGCTTCGTTCTGCGTCGATACCGCCAAGAACCTATGGTTCTGCCACGGTGCCTGTCATGAGGGCGGCAACGTAATTACCTTTGTCATGAAGATGGAGAACCTGCCCTTTCCCCTTGCCGTCAGGAAGCTGTTGAAGGAAAAGAAGAACATCTCCCTGACTGACAATGAGCTCCAGTCCACGCCGGAGGAAGAGGAGAAATACAAGAAGAAGGAGTCCATGCGCATTATCAACGCGAAGTTGTGCGCTTTCTTCTCCGAAGAGATTCAGAAGGACACTCCCGCCGCCAAGCTGGCAAGGGAATACATGCTTGGCCGTTGGAATGAGGAATACTGCCATGAGCAGCAGATGGGCTTCGCACCTGACGACTGGACATCGGTGGTCGATTTCGCAACCAAGGCAGGACTGAGCCTTGACCTGATGCAGGAGATGGGCATCCTGAAGATGAGCGAGAAGACCGACAAGCTGTACTGCGTCTATAAGAACCGCCTCATGATTCCCATCCGCGACCGCTATTCCAATATCGAGGGCTTCACGGCAAGAGCTTTGGATGACAAGGCAGAGCGCAAGTACATCAACTCGTCTGACAGCATTCTCTACAACAAGTCTGAGTCCATCTTTGGCATTGATGCAGCCGTCAAAGCCGCACGACAGGAAGAAAAACTCTATCTGGTGGAGGGTGGCCCCGATGTGGTCAAGCTCCAGTCTCTTGGCATTCATAATACTATTGCCTCGTTAGGTGCAGGATGGACGAAGGAACAGTTCCAGATGCTGAAGGACTACCGCTTAAAGAGTTGTACGCTCTGCTTCATTCCCGATTCTGACCTGCCGAAAGATGGTGAGACCTTGGGCGCTGGATTCAAGAACGTGTTGAGAAACGGTGCCATCGCCATACAGCAGGACTTTACGGTCAGCGTGAAGGAGATTCCCAACGACATTCATGCAGAACACGCGAAGAAACTCGACCCGGATGAGTTCATCAACGACAGATCTGACCTCTCAGGACTACAGGAAAAGGAGTTCATCGTCTGGTTCTTCTCCAAGAAACTGAATAAGGAGGGTACGACAGAAGAGAAACAGAAGGTGGTGGAGGAAGTCTGCGACTTGCTCCTTCATATCAAGAATGAAGACGTGAAGGAACAGTATATCACCCAACTCTCCAAGATTGACGGCTCCAAGGCCTTGTGGCATCAGGCTCTCAACTCCGCCAAGGTTCGCGAACAGCAGCGTCGTTCTGAGAAGAACAAGGAAAGCGGTATCGACATGCTCCGTTCCTTTGGCTTCACGGTGCAGCATGGTTGCTACTATGGCTGTGACAAGCATGGCGACGAGGTGCAGCTGTCAAACTTTACCCTGAGACCTTTGTACCACATCAAAGATGACATTCAGCCTGTGCGACTGTTTGAAATCAACAACACAGACCCGTCAACTCCCCCAGAAATCATTGAGTTGGATATGGAAGCGATAACCTCGGCAAAGACATTCAGAAAGAAACTGCTGGGTATCGGCAATTACACTTGGCTGGCTGGCGAGGAAGCCTTGATTCAGCTGCAGAGATACCTGGCACAGGTGACAGAGACAGCGGTTGAAATCAAGCAACTGGGCTGGCAGAAACAGGGCTTCTACTGCTTTTGTAATGGTGCATACGAGGATGGAGAGTGGCATGAGGTCGATGGATACGGTATTGTAAGGCTGAATTCAGGCAACTACTATCTCCCTGCCATGTCGAGCATCTACAGGAATAGTGTGGAGTTGTTTGCCAACGAGAGAAAGTTCCGCCACAAGCCTCATACCAACATTTCACTCCACGACTATTTCCAGAAGATGGTGCAGGTTCATGGCGACAATGCGATGGTGGGCCTTTGCTTCTATATGGCGACGCTTTTCCGCGACATTGTCAGAACCAAGGCACGCTGTTT
>JAEETC010000310.1 GCA_016286585.1 Prevotella sp.
ATGTGAGGGTCAGTGCCTTTGAGAAAGACCTGCTTACTGGTCGCATCCTGAAGGCTCTGAATCCGAACGACAGTGTTACAATAGACGGTTTTGAGACCATCAGGCCTGAGCTGAAGGGGACATTTGATGTTGCGACCTCTAATATTCCCTTCGGCGACATCAAGGTGATGGATGATGAATACCGCAAGAGTGGCAACGATGCGAAACGCTATGCCGTCTCGACCATCCACAACTACTTCTTCCTGAAAGCCCTCGACCAGGTACGTGAGGGTGGCTTTGTGGCGTTCATCACCTCCAGGGGATTCATGGATTCTCCGTCGAACAATCCCATCCGCGAGGAACTGGCCAGGAATGCTCGTCTGGTGGGAGCTTTCCGTCTGCCCGACGGGATGTTCCGCGACGAGGCAGGAACGGATGTAGGCTCCGACTTGGTAGTCCTGCAGAAATACACTGGCTATGACATGTCGCTCGACCCCGACACACAGGCTTTCTGCGACGTGAACACCGGCTTCAAGGCGATGAGCGGTGAGGACTGGACGGACATATCCATGAACTGTCACTGGTGGAAATCGATGATGGCTCCTGACTCAGAAGCTATCGTGGCCACGAAGATGGAGAAAGGCACCGACCCCTACGGCAAGCCGACACTGGTATGCACCCATGACGGCGGTATGGAGGGGATTGCCCAACTGCTTACGGAGTATTTCAAGCGTGACCTGTATAAGGACTTTGTGGACTATTACAAGGCCAATGCACCAATAGTTGTGGAGCAGAAGCCGGAGCCAGTGCAGCAGGTTCAGGCAAAACCGCAAGTGCAACAGGTGCAGCAGAGTGCTCCCGTCCAGCTCGACCTCTTTTCCATGTGGGACAGTCAGGAAGTGCAGCAGGCACAGCCAATAGTCCAGCAAGAGGAAAAGCCCAAGGAGCTTTCCAAGGATGAGCAGCGTATGCAGCTCTACTATCAGATTCGTGATGCCTACGAAGAACTCTATGACACCGAGGCACAGTCGCGTGAAGCCCAGCCGGAACTCCGTGCCAAGCTGAATCAGTATTACGACGAGTTTGTCGAGAAGTTCGGCTATCTCAACGAGCGCAAGAATGCCCGTGCCATCATGAACGACAGCAAGGGCCGTGATGTGCTGACGCTGGAGAATGCCGTTGACAAGACCTTTGTCAAGGCCGACATCTTCGAGCGTCCCGTGTCCTTTGTGGCCTACGAAATCAGCCATGTCGACACACCCGAGGAAGCTCTCTTTGCCTCACTGAATCGCTATGGTCAGGTGGACTTGGAGTATATGGCCGGTATCACTGGCCATACGCAGGGCGATTTGGTCAATGAGTTGAAAGGACGCATCTATTATATGCCCGATGGCCGCTATGAAATCAGCAGCAAGGCCCTCTCCGGCAATGTCTATGATAAGCTGGCCTATGTGAACGATGCCATTGAACTGGCTCAGGAACATGCCGATGACCCCAAGATCGTTCCCGCCTTGCAAGAGACCAAGGCCGCACTGGAGCAGTCGCTGCCCCAGCAGATTGCCTTTGATGACATCGGTCTGCAGTTCGGTGAGCGATGGATTCCCACGGAGTATTACGAGGAATATGTCGGCAAGCTCTTCGACACGAAGATGGAGATTCACTATGCCGAGCATATCGATGAATACTCTGTTAAGGCCGAGAACCGCTATAACCTCAAGATCCGTGAGGAATACTGTGTGCGTGGCGAGTATAAGGACTACGACGGTATGGCACTGTTACAGCATGCCTTCCACGACACCACTCCTGATATTCAGAAGTGT
The DNA here is from genome assembly GCA_016286585.1 of Prevotella sp. Taxonomy (GTDB): domain Bacteria; phylum Bacteroidota; class Bacteroidia; order Bacteroidales; family Bacteroidaceae; genus Prevotella. The sequence goes on from JAEETC010000310.1 coordinate 1,800, forward strand.
GTGGGTGCCGACGATAACGGCAACGACATCAAGGCGCCTGACATGGAGAAAATCCAGTTGGCCAGCTCGAAGATTCAAGAAATCCGTGAGGGTTTCACGGACTACCTTACCAATCTGCCCAAGGATAAGCGCGATGAACTGCAGGAGATGTATAACCGTAAGTTCAACTGCTTTGTCAAGGCGAAGTATGACGGCAGTCACCAGACCTTCCCCGGTATCGACATGAAGGCCCTTGGCAGCAGCCGTTTCAATGTGAAGGACATCTACAAGTCCCAGAAAGACTGTGTGTGGATGCTTCTCCAGAACGGTGGTGGCATCTGCGACCATGAGGTGGGTACAGGAAAAACGCTCATCATGTGTATGGCTGCCCACGAGATGCACCGTCTGGGACTGGCCAATAAGCCGATGATTATCGCGCTGAAGGCCAATGTCGCCGAGATAGCCAACACCTATCAGGCCGCTTTCCCTGACGATAAGATTCTCTATGCCAGTGAGAAGGACTTTTCACCCGCAAACCGTGTGGACTTCTTCAACCGCATCAAGAACAACGACTATGCCTGCGTTGTCATGTCGCACGACCAGTTCGGCAAGATACCGCAGTCGATGGATATTCAGCAGC
>JAEETC010000311.1 GCA_016286585.1 Prevotella sp.
CAATGCCCTCGTCGGCATCCTGTACCAGCCATACTTCCTGCGCCCAACGACGGAACTTTTCTTCTGCGCTCTTGTAGATATGTCGATAGAGGACTGGGTGTAGTACAGCCAATCCCTGACCATGATTGCAGTCGGTATAGGCTCCAAGCTGATGCTCTATCATGTGGCACTGGAAGTCAGTCACCTTGCCAAGTTTCAGAATGCCATTTTCACCCATCGCCGATGCCCACATCAGTTCAGAGCGGGCAAAGTCATCATCAGGATTGGCGATGATGGCCTTCAGGTTCTTGATGACACTACGCTGCACCGCCTCGTTGATGCGATCGCTGAGATTGCATGTGTGCGGATGACCGAAATAGGTCTCCATACAGTGCGAGAGTGTATCGAAGGCTCCGCTGATAACTTGCTTCATCGGAACTGTTTTCGTCAGGTCTGGGTCGAGGATGGCAAACTCGGCAAAGACACCCCACATAGCTCCCTTCACTTTTTTCTCTTCGTCGGTAATCACGGCTCCGTTGTTTTGTTCTGAGCCAGTACCGCTGGCGGTCACGACCACACCAAGCGGTATCGGGGTATTTCCCATTGCCACAATTTTGCAGCAGTCAGACACAGAACCACCTCCCACAGCGAGGATGAGGTCTGCCTTGGTTTCCCGTGCCAACAGCTGTCCTTCCTGCACCTTCTTCAATGTCGGATTAGGCATGATGCCGCCAAAGTCCGTCACCGTCTTGCCTGTCTCGTTGAGCATTGCCACAATGCGGTCATACAGTCCCGTGCGTTTCAATGAACCGCCGCCGTAGGCCAGTATTACGTTCTTTCCGTATTTCTTCAACTCCTGCTTCAGCGAGTCCTCGAAGCATCCCTGCCCGAAATGGATGCGGACAGGAAATTCATAATCAAATCTTTTCATTTTCTTTCTGATTCGTTATATACTCTTACCCATTTCGTAGGCCTGCTGCATAGCAGGGTGGTCTTTGATTTCACCTTTCTCATAAACGCCCTTTCCATAGATGACTCCGCGTTCCACAGAGCCATCGAGACAATCGGCAAGTCCTCTCAGACAGGCAAGTGTTGTGTCCATGACGGTATCCGTATTCTCTGCAGCCGACATAATGTAATAAAATTCCTTATTGTGGAACTCCAACCATCTGGCAACTGTTCTGTCGATAACCGTCTTCAATTGTGCATCAACAGAGTAGAAATAGACTGGTGAAGCTAGAACAATGACATCGGCTTTGAGCATCTTTTCCAGTATCTCTGCCATATCGTCGCGCACAGCACACTGACCTTCGTGGTCACGGCAAAAGTAACATGCACGGCAGTAGCCAATCTTTTTTGTAGCCACACGGATTTTCTCTACTTCGTGTCCTGCTTCCTGTACGCCACGCATAAACTCGTTACAAAGCAAATCAGAATTGCCATTCAGTCGGGGGCTCCCAGACAATATCAATACATTTTTCATATCCTACAGATTCTTATTGAAGAACGGAATAATAAACTCAAATGCTTCGCTGACGAACGGAGCGAGGTCGTACATATCGAAGTGGCTGGCCTCTGGAATGACGTGCATCTCCTTCTGGGTGTGGGGTACGGCATTGAAAACCTCAGTCGATGCCTCGCGGCTCCAGGCGTTCTCGCCCGTGATAACGAGGTAGGGCTTCTTCATGTCCTTCATGATGCTGACCACGTTGTACTTCACCAGTTCCAGCTGGCTCCACGCCACCACCTGATTGGACCAGCGGGGATGTGTGCCGCGCGAACTATAATAATAAGCGGCACCCTCGTCGAAGGCTCGCGGCATGAAGTTAAGATGCATCAGTCCGCCCTTGCCCTGCTCGTAAGCCTCCTTAGCAGCCTTCACCTCGTCTTCGGGACGGAAGAATCCAGCCATAGCCGATTTCGAGATGTCGGCGATGGCGGGCACAATGGCCGTAATGGCCTTCAGTCGAGGCTCCTTCACACCGGCCACCGACATATACGAGCCACTCCCGCAGATTCCCAAGCCGCCAATACGGTCGTTATCGACATAAGGAAGACTCACAAGAAAGTCCACGGCTCCCTCAATGTCACTCTCCTTCACGTCGGGCAGTTCCTGCTGACGAGGCTCGCCCTCGCTTTCGCCGAAGTATGTACCGTCGAACACCAGCGTCACGAAGCCTGCTGCCGTCAGCCGCTCGGCATATACCGACTGTGCCTGCTCCTTCACCGACAGCATCGGTCCTGTTACCACCACTGCTGGGTAGTTCTGACTGAGATTAAAACCTGCGGGCAGGCGAAGCAGTCCTGCCATCCGCGTACCTAACTGTTTGTTGACGAATACCACCTTTTGAGTTTCCATATTTGTTTCTGCTTTTGTTGCGCCGCCCACCGTCAGGAGGAAGCACAGGGTTAATACTAATTTCTTCATTG
>JAEETC010000312.1 GCA_016286585.1 Prevotella sp.
TTAAGATATTAAATATGTATAAGAAAAGATTTAGATTCATTTTATCTCTGGCACTTGCGATGCTCTGCGGGAGCAGCGTAACGGCCCAAACGGTTCCCGATGCAGGAGAATTCCTGCCGGGACCTCCCGAAGAGACGACCGTTGAGTACATCAAGGACTATCTTCAGTATGCCTGGGGAAAGACGATGAGAGGTACTGAGCTCGGACAACAAGCCCAGAACGACTTCAACGCCAAGGCACCTTACTATCTCGAAGCCTTCTCCAAGGCCATAGATGTTCCATTGTCGAGTACCGAGACTCCCTATATCGCAGAGCTCTTTGAGTATTGCATGGAGTATGGTAACAAGAGTATCGAGCAGGCTAAGATTTCCTTCCCGTTCTTCCGTCGTCCCTATGCCCGTTTCGGAGAGACATCGCTGATACCGCTTCAGGAGAATGATTACATCAACGAGAGTTCCTTCCCCTCCCGCGAGGCGCTGATGGGATGGATGTATGCTTTGCTGCTCACGGAGATCTGTCCTGGCAAACAAGACCAGATCCTGAACTGTGGCTATACATTCGGCCAAGCCTCTGTGATTACCGGATACCATTGGGACAGCGATGTCCAGGCGGCCCGTCTGTTGGCTTGTGCCCTCGTGACCCGCCTCCATAACCATACTGGTGTCAATGGTATGATCAAGTCTGCGAAGGCCGAGTATGCAAAGGTCACAGGCACGTCCTATGTCAGTCCGTCGCTCACGGAGGAAACCCAGCAGTACTACAGCAATGACGACCTGCCCGATGCCGTCAAGTTCCTGCCGGCTCCTCCTGATACCGTCTCGGCTCTCATGGCTACAGACATGAGCAACTTCATCGAGGGCAAGTTTGTCCGTCCGACAGACGAAGGACAGATTGCCATTAACGATGTAGACAGCGACCCCGAGTATTTCATGGAGATCTATTCATCAGCCTTTGGAAGAACGCTCTCAGAGACGACAACCCCAGAGCTGTATAAGATGTTCCAAAGCATGAGTTCGCTTGGCGACGGAGCTACCCGCAGTTGTAAGAACTACTATAAGCGCCCCCGTCCGTATCAGCAGCTGAACGAAGCCACTGCCTATCCGCCGGCAGAGAACCTGAAGCGTAACGTTGGTTCATATCCCTCCGGCCATGCTTCTGCCAGTTGGCTGTATGCGCTGGTGCTGTCGGAACTCAATCCCGATGCAGAAGAGGCCTTGCTGGCACGTGCCTATAAATATGGACAGGGACGTGTCGTTACGGGCTACGTCTGGCAGAGCGATGTCGAGGGAGGTCGTCTGGTAGGCTCAGCCGTCTATGCCCGTCTGCACAACAGCGAGGAGTTCATGACTCAGTTTGAGCGTGTCAAGCAGGAGTTGAATGCCACAGGTGTCCGTGCGGCAACTGCTGAAGACAAGACTGCAGAAGATGTCTATACCCTTGGTGGTGTCAGACTCCCCAGCGAGTCCGATCAGAAAGGCGTCTACATTCAGGGCAACAAGAAAGTGATGCATTGATGCGCAAATCATGCTTCTCAATTCTACTATTCTGGCTCTGCGTCATTAGTCCGGCGCAGGGCCAGGATCTTTCTGCGGGGTTCTCCATCCAAGAGATTCCTGACAACATCTGGCAGAAGATGCAGGGCAAGACCTTTCAGCCCAATGATGTCATTGGTCGCAGCGACCTCCGTTACCTGAGGGTGATGCATTGGGACTACGACGGAAAGACGCATCATGGCGAGATGATCTGCAACCGTCTCATCGCCCAGAAGCTCATCCGAATCTTCATGGAACTCTACCGCCAGCACTACCCTATCCAACGCATTCGCCTGGCTGATGATTATGATGCCGACGACGAGCGGCAGATGCGCGACAACAACACCAGCTGCTTCTGCTTCCGTACAGTCTCTGGTGCCAAGCATCTGTCCTATCATGCCCGTGGGCTCGCCGTTGACATCAACCCGCTCTATAACCCTTACGTGAAAACCGGCAAGGATGGCAAGCAGAAAGTTGAGCCAGCCACAGCCGTTCCCTATTGCGATCGAAAGAAAGACTTCCGATACAAGATCGACAAAGGCGACCTCTGCTATAAGCTATTCACTAAGTATGGCTTTATCTGGGGTGGCTCCTGGCGAACAATGAAAGACTACCAGCATTTCGAATACCATCCCTAAGAATCAAAAAAGAGGCCCTTCTACGATGAGAAAGGCCTCTTAATATTTTTAGCTCAGCTTGTGGATCACAAGTCCTGAGCGCAGTTTCGGCTCAAACCACGTAGCCTTTGGCGGCATGATCTTTCCGCTGTCGGCGATATCCATGATCTGCTGCATCGAGACGGGATAGAGAGCCAAGGCTGCACGCATCTCACCAGAGTCCACACGACGCTTCAACTCCTTCAGTCCGC
>JAEETC010000092.1 GCA_016286585.1 Prevotella sp.
ACGACATCAAGTCGCACCAGACGCGCCGTATCGACCTGCCTTTGGATGCCGACGGGTATATTCCTCGTATCAAGGCCACGAGCGACCCGACGAAGATTGCCATCTTCACGCTGAACCGCCATCAGGACATGCTCCGTATCTATATGGCTAATCCGCTTTCCACCGTCTGTCAGCTGGCTATTGAGGACAAAGTAGACAAGTATGTCAAGGAGGAAACGTTCGAGGAAGTGCAGTTGACTGACAACCATATCCTCCTGCCTAGCGAACGCGATGGATACAACCATCTCTACCTGTATAATCTGAACGGCCAGCTGGTGCGTCAGATTGTGAAGGACCAGTATGTGGTGCAGCGGGTGTATGGCTATGACGAGCTGACGGGCGACACCTATTTTGCTGCCAATCCCAACGGGCCTACCGACCAGCAGGTGATGGTAGCTCATGCTAACGGGAAGACCGAGGTGCTGACAAAGAAGGCTGGCGTGAACAACGCCATCTTCTGTGGCAACTATAAGTATTTCATCAATGCGTGGAGTGACTTGGATCATCCTCTACAGTACACGCTCTGCCAGAACAACGGCAAAGAGTTGCAGACATTAATCGACAACAAGGAACTGTTGCAGAAACTCGCGGCTTACGACCTTGGCACAAAGGAACTCTTCTCGTTCACCACGTCGGAGGGTGTGCAGCTGAACGGTTGGATGGTGAAGCCAAAGGACTTCGATCCTGCCAGGAAGTATCCTGTCATTATGTATCAGTATGGTGGTCCCGGCAATCAGCAGGTACTCAATCAGTGGGGTATCGGCATGAACGGCAACGGTGCCATTCTTGAGCAGTACCTGGCTCAGCAGGGCTATCTGTGTGTCTGTGTGGACAATCGTGGAACTGGTGGCCGTGGGGCTGAATTTGAGAAGTGCACCTATCTCCGCCTGGGAGAGTTGGAGGCCCGCGACCAAGTGGAGACAGCGCTATGGCTGGGACAGCAGTCGTATGTCGACGAGAACCGTATAGGCATTTGGGGCTGGTCGTATGGTGGCTGGAACACACTGATGTCGATGTCCGAAGGGCGCCCCGTCTTCCGGGCTGGTGTCGCTATTGCCCCGCCGACATGCTGGCGGTTTTATGACTCCATCTACACGGAGCGGTATATGCGTACTCCTCAGGAGAACCAAAGAGGATACGACGAGGTGAATCCTATCAGCCGAGCCTCCCAGTTGCATGGGGCTTTGCTCCTCTGTCACGGGCTGGCCGACGACAATGTGCATTATCGCAATACGGCCGAGTATGTCGAGGCGTTGGTCCAGGCTGATAAGGATTTCCGGCAGTTGGTCTATACCAACCGCAATCACAGCATCTTTGGTGGTAATACGCGCAATCACCTCTTCCGTCAGGCCGTCAATCATTTTAACACTACATTAAAATAACGCGCTTCTTCTGAAAAAATAATAAATATTTGTTTGAATCGTGCGATTTCCATAAAAAGTTAGTAACTTTGCAGCCGATTTGTAAAAGATGTAAGATGAAAACAATCAAATGGTTAGGAATATGCCTGCTGGCATTGTTGGTGTCAGGAGGGTTGAGTTCTTGTGGCGACGATGAGTACTCCAGTCGGCTCAGGGAACTGATTCTCAAGAAAGAGATGACATTTATGGCCAACGAGATGAAGGGGGACTTGTCGTATACCACCACCTTCCGTAACGAGGATTTGAGCAACTATAGTGCTCAATCCGATGCCTCGTGGTGTCATGTGACTATTGATGTGGAAAAGTCGCAGATGACGGTCACGGTCGATGAGAATCAAAATCCTGATGAGCGAACGGCAACCGTCACCATCACGGATATCAAGGCCCCTGAGGTGTCGCGTTCGTTCACGGTGACTCAGAAGCAGAACGATGTGATCAAGCCTAGTTCGTCAACCGTTTTTGAAGTTGGTACTGATGGCGGATACATCGAAATCGAATTCCAGCACAATGTGGGCGACTGTACGGTTCGTTGCAAGGAGAACTGGGTTCAATGTGCTATAAAGTCTGGTACTAGAGGCTTGTCGAGTGCGATTATCTCCGTCAGTGTCGATAAGAACGAGAGTGGCGCCGCCAGAACAGCATTCCTCACCCTTGAGAGTGAATCCGCAGGCGATGCCATCACCTATCGCATTGATCAGGAGTATGTGCAGAAGAACATCTTCAACCTGCCCAAGACAGAATATTCCATCGATGAGAATGGAGGCACTATCAATGTGAATGCCCAGACCAATTACACCCAGTTTGATATCTTCCCGCCAGAGGATTCATGGGCTACGCTCGGCGAACTGAACTTCATGACAGAGATGTCGGTGGTCACGCAGGTCGTCTACGTTGAACCTTTCACTAGGAGGGCACCCTCAAGGTCGACTCAGTTCTATTGGCAGGATGAGACTATCACCATCACGCAGTACCGCAATCTCTATTTCAGCGAAACGGAAGTCAGCTTGATGCAACAGGAATCCAAGAAGTTGGAGGTGTATAACCCCGATGGCATATCTGTCAAGTGGGCATCATCCGACGAGAAGATTGCCACTGTGGATGCTCAGGGCAACGTGAAGGGTATAGCCCCTGGTGAAGTGTCGATTACCGTCACATCTACCGACGGAAAGCATAAGGACACCATTAAGGTTACTGTGGAGAAACCTCAGGACCTGAGGAATAGCTTCAGTGTGGAATGGCAGCCTTACTATGATGTCGTGAATGGCAAGAAGATGGTTTCTTCGTTGAGCTGTACCCTGAACAATGGAAGTAAATACACCATCGAGCTGACGAAATGTGAGATCTATTGCGACCTGAAGTTCTGGAGTGTGATGGAATACAAGAACAATTCAGGTGTGCTTGCTCCTGGAGACAGCAAGAAAGTGAATTTCGACAATCTGGCCGGCAGGGCAAGCAAGTTCGGATTTACGCTTGTATGGTATTACACCTTCAATGGTGAGCCCTTCGAATACAGATGTGAATATACGGATCTGTAGAGTATAGAGCTCAAAAGAATAATCCCCGCCAATTGAATTGCAATCGGCGGGGATTATTTTGTATTGATGGTGTGTGATTAGTAAGCGAAGAGGGGATAGCTCTTCATCTTTTCGTTGACCTCGCCACGAACCTTGGCAATCACCTGCTCGTTCTCAGGATCATTCAGCACTTCCTCAATCCAGGCGGCAATCTGCACCATCAGGTCCTCCTTGGCACCACGGGTGGTGATGGCTGGTGTTCCCAGACGGATACCAGAGGTTTGGAAGGCCGAGCGACTGTCGAACGGCACCATATTCTTGTTCACGGTGATGTCGGCTGCAACGAGGGCGTTCTCTGCCACCTTACCAGTCAGGTCTGGATACTTCGAACGCAGGTCTACGAGCATCGAGTGGTTGTCTGTACCACCGCTGACGATGCCGAAGCCGCGCTTCACCAGTTCCTCTGCCAGCACCTTCGCGTTCTTCTGAACCTGCTTGGCCCACTCCTTGAATTCGGGCTGCAGAGCCTCGCCGAAGGCCACAGCCTTAGCAGCAATCACGTGCTCCAGCGGACCGCCCTGCTGTCCAGGGAAGACGGCGGAGTTCAGCAGGGTAGACATCTTCTTCACGACACCCTTCGGCGTGGTGTAGCCCCAGGGATTGTCGAAGTCCTTACCCATCAGGATGATACCGCCACGAGGACCGCGAAGGGTCTTGTGGGTGGTCGAAGTCACAATGTGAGCCCATTTCACGGGGTTCTCAAGCAGTCCGGCTGCGATCAGACCTGCGGGGTGAGCCATATCAATCATCAGCAGGGCACCCACCTTGTCGGCAATCTCGCGCATCCGCTTGTAGTCCCACTCACGGCTGTAGGCTGAGCCACCACCGATGATCAGCTTCGGCTTGTGCTCCAGGGCCAGCTGCTCCATCTCGTCATAGTCCACACGGCCCGTCTCCTTGTTCAGGTTATAGCCGATGGGGTTGTAGATGATTCCTGAGGTGTTCACATGTGAGCCATGAGAAAGGTGCCCACCGTGATCGAGGTTCAGACCCATGAACGTGTCGCCCGGCTTCAGCACAGCCAGCAGCACGGCGGCGTTGGCCTGAGCACCAGAGTGGGGCTGCACGTTGGCATACTCAGCGTCGAAGAGCTTGCACACACGGTCGATGGCCAGCTGCTCCACCTCGTCTACCACCTGACAGCCGCCATAGTAGCGATGGCCAGGATAGCCCTCGGCATACTTGTTGGTCAGGTACGAGCCCATAGCCTCCATCACCTGGTCACTCACGAAATTCTCACTGGCAATCAGCTCGATGCCTTTCAGCTGGCGCTGATGCTCTTTCTCAATCAACTCGAAGATAGTGTTGTCTCTGTTCATCTCTTTATGGTTTGATTTTTGCGTGCAAAGGTACTAACTTATTCCGATATATCCAAATTTTATGGAAACTTTCCTATTGCTGTTGCAATCTCTTTCTGAGTGACTGATAGATTCTTTTTCACAGTGCAAAGTACAGCGACCTCTTCCAAAGTGTAATTTTGCACTTTGGAGGGTTGCAACATAGAAGAACTGTCCCTCTATTATGTCTTATTGCTTTCGATAGAGGAAGACGCCAATATATTTCCAGGAAGAAGGTAGCAGACGGTCTATGATAGTATCTATATTTCCAAGAATGCATCTCATCTTCATTCCGATGCCAAAGCAAGCTAAGAATCCGAAATAACTATCTTTCTCCTTCCTCATCATTTTGTACTTTGAAGCGATGCTCCGCTTATCCTGATACACCCATGAGAAACTCTCACTATTGCGAAGCCATCTGTGAAACACCGGTAAATGGTTAGTTAAGCGGAACAGCCTGTGAAACCATGTTGATTTCATGTTTTCCGCGAAAAAGAGGACACCGTCTGGTTTCAACACCCTGCGGATATTCTCTGCCATAACAGATCCACCGTCTTTGCCGTTATTGGCTTCAACAGATCCAATCACCGACTTGAAGATGACAATGTCAAAATAGTCATTGTATCTTTCTGGAATGTTTGTGGCATCAATCTCTTCATATTGGATCTGTTTTTCAACATGATATTTGCGGTGAAGGGTTAGTGCCTGGGGAGTTGGGCCGCTGTAGTCTGAACAGATGACTGTCCCGCCCCTTAAGGCACAATACAGTGATAGTCCGCCATTCCGGCCGCCTATGTCAAGTATCTTCTTCCCTTCGAATCCTATACCCGACTGGTCGATGAACTCAATAAACCTCCACCAATTAACGATATCCCACTCAATGATATCCCGTTTTAATTCTTGCGTATAGTCCATACAATGCTACAATAAGATGGATTACATCTAATCTTGCCTATAGCCCCAGATTCAGCGGTTAATAAAATTCGCGATTATATATACAAAAGACGTGGGTGCTCTACTTTGCCTATCCCGTGTGTGGGCTCTCGCATTGCCTTGTACAAGGATAAGCAACTCGATAGCCCACGCCGAGATATATTGAGACTGCCGTAATGGAATGGACAGAATGCAATACACCCAAAGTGGACGTCCCTGTTGCGTATCTTCTTGTACTTAGAATTTGCGAGATTCACACACAGAAGATAACGTTCGTAAACGTCCTTTTTACCAATAAGTTATGACCCGCTCACCCTTGCGGGCTATTCGAGTCGGTGCAAATGTACGAATTATTTCTGAATGTTGTATCATTTTGAACTATCTTTTTTGCAAAAGTCGCGTATTTTTCTTCATCTCAGCCGAAAATCAAGCCTGTTTCCGGTAAATGGGGGACCTCTGTGCTCAAAAGACTGTGAACAAAGAAGCGTCACGGACTTTGTGACGCTTCTGAATGGGAGTAGGAAGTGTTGAAATCGAAAGGAGATGCCGTAGGGACTCGGAGAAAGGTGCCTTTAAACTCCCTTTTGCCTATGCCCGAAAGGCTTTACGCCTCAGGGCGAAATGCCTTGCGCCTTAGCCCGAAATGAATCGGCATTTTGGACTCGGAATGGCTTCTAAATCTCCGTGTAGATGTATTCCTGTCCGCGCATGGTTCTCAGCAATTTGGGATTCTCGCCCTTGCACCAGTCGTCAAGTTGGCGGCGGGCAGAGTAATAGGTGAGACTGGCGCGGACGGAGAAGATGCGGGCGGTGGTATATCCGCCGAATTCGGCTATGCATGCCCTCATGATCTGCTCCAGCTGGTCTTTGTCGGCCATGTTCTTCTGCACGTTGGGGTTCTCGAAGCGGTTGAAACCGCCGAGCCAGTCTGCAATCTTGTCTTCCCACTCCTTGACGGGGATGTAGTCGATGCCCGTGAGCGTGACGTCTTCGTCTTTCACCTCGTCGGCATCGTAGTATTTACGTTTCAGTCCGAGTTTGGGCGCGAAACTGCCGATGGGCGTCTCGATGCGATAGCCCTGGGCCAGGAGCTGGCTGGCCTGCCGGGCGAAGATCTCCAAGGCGCGAGTCAGTTCTCCGTCGAGAAGCGTGCTGTGTTCCGTGCAGTATCCGTCCATCTGCTTCATACTGAGTTTCCTGCCTCTTTGGGGGCGGACATACATCTGGTACTTGCCCTTCTCGTCTTTCTGGGGCGAGGGATGTACCTCGTAGTTCATGTTCAGCTTATCCGTTGCCATGCTTTTTGCATCCTTGGGTTATTGGCATCAGTCTGTCAGACAGGCATCGAGGAGGCTGGCGATGAGCTGCTTGTCGAGATGCTGGCCGATGAAGACGAGCTTCTGCATGCGGTCGCCGAAATGGTCGTCCCAGTCACGGCGGAGGCCGGGATTCTGCTCCATGAACTGCTCGAGTTCGTCCTTCGGCATGGTGGCGTACCATTGGCCGGCATTACGGATGCTGACTTGTTTACCAGCCTGCTCAAAGACGTAGCAAACATCGCGTTCGTCTTGGAAGTAGCAGATACCCTTGGCGCGGATGATGCCCTTGGGCCACTTGCGGGCCACGAACTCGTCGAAGAGTCCGAGGTTGAAAGGACGGCGGCGATAATAGACGTAGGTTCCGATGTCGTATTCCTCAGCCTCGCCCTCATCGTGGTGATGGTGGTGGTGATGGTGCTCGTGGCCATGATGGTGTTCGTGCTCATGATGGTCTTCATCGTGCTCGTGATGATGTTCGTGGTCGTCGTGATGGTGATGATGCTCATGCTCGTCGTGGTCATCGTCATCATCTTCATCATCATCTTCGTCGTGGTGCTTCTCGACCTCCTGAATCCATGTGGCGGAAGTCGCTACAGCGTCGAAGTCGAACATGTTGGTATTCAGGATCTTATCGAGCTCTACGTCGCCGTAGTTGCAGTCTATGATTTCAGCCTTTGGCTGCAGGGTACGGACAATCTCGCGAATGCGTCCAAGCTCTTCTGGACTCACTTCGGCAGCCTTGTTCAGCAGTACGATGTTACAGAATTCTATCTGTTGGATGACGAGGTTCTCAATGTCCTCCTCGTCGATGTTCTGACGGGTCAGGTCGAGTCCGCTGCCGAACTCGTCCCTCATACGGAGAGCATCGACGACGGTCACGATACAGTCGAGTCGGGGATAGCCTTGCTCTGTCACTTCGGGAGCCATCGTGGGGATGCTGCAGATGGTCTGGGCGATGGGGCCTGGCTCGCAGATGCCGCTGGCCTCGATGACGATGTAGTCGAAGCGCTGAAGGGCGATGATGTCCTGCAGCTGCTTGACGAGATCCATCTTCAGCGTGCAGCAGATGCAGCCGTTCTGCAGGGCCACGAGCGAGTCGTCCTGCTGATTGACGATGCCACCCTGCTGGATGAGGTCCGCATCGATATTTACCTCGCCGATATCGTTGACAATGACGGCAAACTTGATGCCGCGCTCGTTGCTTAATATCCTATTTAATAAGGTGGTTTTGCCGCTGCCCAGATAGCCTGTCAGCAGCAGCACAGGAGTTTGCTTCATTTGTGTAATTCGTGTAATTCGTTGTCAAAAAATCAAACCAGCTCTACTTTGTTGATGTCTTGTTCTTTTTCGCAGTAGTGGCAGGTAAGAATGCCGTTGGTCACATGGAAGTACGTCGGCATCGGCTCGTTGTTCGTGATGCACTTCGGGTTGTTGCACTTCACGATGCCCTTGATCTCTGCCGGTGTCAGCACGGCCTTCTTTTCCACCACCTCGTAGTCGCGGATGATGCTGAGGATGACATTCGGCGCAACCACCGAGAGGCGGGAGATTTCGTCGTCGGTGAAGAACTTATCGCTCACTTTGATGATGCCTTTCGAGCCTACCTTCTGGGAGGGATAGTTGAAGCCGATGGTGACGGGAGTCTTCAGGTCGAAGAGTCCTAAGAGACTGGCCACCTGATAGGTCTTCTCTGCTGGTATATGGTCGATGACGGTGCCGTGCTCAATGGCGGCTACCAGACGTTCTTTCTTATTCATGGGATAATCGTTTTGTCGTTCTTAACTTCATCTAATGTAATGCCGAGCACTTCGCAGAAAATAGCTTCTCGGGCGAAGAGTCCGTTGCCAGCCTGCTGGATGTAGTAGGCGTGGGGATTGTCGTCCACCTCGTAGGCAATCTCGTTCACACGGGGCAGGGGATGGAGGATCTTCATGTTCGGCTTGGCCAGACGCAGCATGTCGTTGTTCAGCACATAGACGTTCTTCACACGCTCATACTCCATCAGATCGGAAAAGCGCTCTTTCTGAACGCGGGTCATATACAGGATGTCGGCGTCGGCAATCACTTTCTCGTTGAAAGCCGTGTGCTCCTGGTATTTGATGCCGTGTTCCTCGCAGTAGAGCTTGTACTCTTTCGGCATAGCCAGTTCCTTCGGCGCTACGAAGTGGAACGTCGGGTTGAAGTGGCGCATGGCCATCAGCAGCGAGTGGACCGTCCGACCGTATTTCAGGTCGCCCACCATGTAGATGTTCAGGTTCTCGAGCGTACCTTGGGTCTTGTAGATGGAATAGAGGTCGAGCATACACTGGGAGGGATGTTGGTGAGCACCGTCGCCAGCATTGACGATGGGGACGGGGGCCACTTCAGAGGCATACACAGCAGCACCTTCAATATAATGGCGCATCACAATGACGTCGGCATAGTTCGACACCATTAAAATAGTGTCTTTCAGGGTTTCGCCCTTCGTACCGCTGGTAATCTTAGGGTCGGCAAAACCGATGACACGAGCACCCAGACGGTTGGCTGCTGTCTCAAAACTGAGCCTGGTGCGGGTGGAGGGCTCGAAGAAAAGGGTAGCTACCACCTTTCCTTTCAGGATCTCTCGATTGGGATGTTTCTCGAATTCTTCTGCCATCTCAATCATATAAAGGATTTTTTCCTTCGTGAGATTGGCAATTGTAACAAAATTACGCTTTTCCATTCAACATTTTGGTTTTGTTTGTGCAAAATTAAGCAATATTTCTGATTTCCGTGTTATATTTTGAAAGAAATTCGTAATTTTGCACCAAGTTACTTAAAAAATTAGGAAAATCGAAGATATGAGGAAGCTATTTATCTATTTTCTATGGACATTGTTGGTCGTGGTGGTCTTGTCTGTATCACTGGCCTTTTATGCGATCAATGAGGGATGGATAGGTTACATGCCGCCGATTGAGGACCTGCAGAATCCAATCAGCCGTTATGCCACGCAGATTTATTCTGCCGACGGTAAGATCATAGGCACCTGGAATTATAATAAGGAGAATCGTATCTTGGTCGATTATTCCAAGCTCTCACCCGCTTTGGTGCAGGCGTTGGTGGCCACGGAGGATGTGCGTTTCTACGATCATTCGGGTATTGACTTCTATGCCCTCGGGCGTGCCGTCATCAAGCGTGGACTGATGGGGCAGAAGAGCGCTGGCGGTGGTTCCACCATCACGCAGCAGCTGGCAAAGCAGCTGTATTCCGAAAGGGCATATACGACCATGGAACGCTTGTTCCAGAAACCGATAGAGTGGGTGATTGCCGTCAAGCTGGAACGTAATTACACGAAGGACGAAATCATCACGATGTACTTAAATTATTTTGACTTCCTGCATAATGCCGTTGGTATCAAAACAGCGTCTGACGTGTATTTCAGCAAGGAACCGAAGGACTTGACGGTTACGGAGGCTGCTACGCTGATCGGACTCTGCAAGAATCCTTCCTACTATAATCCCGTGAGGAATCCTGAGCGAAGCAGGGAAAGGCGTAATGTGGTCCTGAGTCAGATGCGGAAGTATGGATATATCACGGATGCGGAGTATGAGAAGTATGCAGCCGAACCTATTAAGCTGAAATTCCATGTGGCTGACCACAAGGATGGTATTGCCGTCTATCTCCGTGAGTATCTGCGGCAGTATCTGATGGCCAGGAAGCCGGAGCGTGCGCTTTATCCCTCATGGAATATGATCAAATACTATAACGACTCCATCAACTGGGAGACGGATCCTCTCTATGGGTGGTGTAACAAGAATACGAAGCGTAATGGTGAGAATTGGAGTATCTATACGGACGGACTGAAGGTCTTTACGACGATTGACTCTCGGATGCAGCAATATGCAGAACAAGCTGCATACCAGCATGTTGCGAAATATCTACAGCCTGCTTTCAATGCTGAGAACAGGAAGAAGGCCAACGCACCTTATTCTTCAAACCTGACTCCGTCGCAAGTGCAGCAGATCCTCAACAGGTCTATCCGACAGAGTGAGCGGTATCGTGTCCTGCGTGAGAGCAAGGCCTCTGACGAAGAGATTCACCGTTCATTCCGGACACCAGTACGGATGTCGGTCTTTACTTATCATGGAGAGGTGGATACCCTGATGACTCCTCTTGACTCTATCAGGTATTACAAGTCGTTCCTCCGTACGGGCTTTGTCAGTGTTTGTCCTCAGAACGGTCATGTGAAGGCTTATGTCGGTGGACTTGACTATGGACATTTCTCTTATGACATGGTGATGGACGGCCGACGTCAGGTGGGTTCAACCATCAAACCCTATTTGTATTCTTTGGCAATGGAGAACGGATTCTCACCCTGTGATCAGGCACCGAATGTGCAGCAGACATATATGGTGGCTGGTAAGCCGTGGACACCTCGAAACGGCAGCAAGGCACGATATGGAGAGATGGTGACACTCAAATGGGGACTTCAGCAGTCTAACAACTGGATTTCTGCCTATCTGATGAGCAGACTCAGTCCACAGGCCTTCGTTGACCTGTTATACGAATATGGTATCCGTAATCCGGAGATTCATCCGTCCATGTCGCTTTGTCTTGGTCCGTGTGACATCAGCGTTGGAGAAATGGCAAGTGCCTATACGGCTTTTGTCAACCATGGTATCCGTGCCGCTTTGATGTTCGTGACAAAGATTGAGGATAGCGATGGCAATGTGGTTGCCCAGTTCCAGCCGAGAATGAACGAGGTGATCAGTGAGGAGAGTGCCCATAAAATGCTCTATATGCTGAAAAGCGTTGTGGATGGAGGTACTGCATCCAGGTTGCGTGGCAAGTACGGCCTGAAAGGTGAGATTGCAGGTAAAACCGGTACTACCAATAATAATAGTGACGCATGGTTTATGGGGCTGACACCGACGCTTGTTAATGCTTGTTGGGTTGGTGGCGACGACCGTGATATCCACTTTGATACAATGGTTATGGGACAGGGTGCTGCTATGGCATTGCCAGTCTATGCGCTCTATATGCAGAAAGTTTATGCCGACAAGCAGTTGGGGTATAATGAAAACGCCATTTTCGACATGCCTGACGGCTTTGATCCCTGCTCGTTTGTTGACGAGGCTCTGGAGTCAGATGACAATGAAATAGAGGAAATCTTCGAATAGTCCCTATATATAATATATAAGGTATAGGTATAATTTGTCAATATTCCCGAAAACTTTTATGTTTTTGGGAATTTTTTTGCTTAAAAGTTTGGTTTGTATTGATATTCTTCGTACCTTTGCATCCGCTTTCGCTCAAAAATCTGGGCTAAGGCAGAAAGAAAGAGTTCTTTGAAAGATTTACATAGACAGAAGTAGTACAAGAAGCGACATACTTTTTTGTAAGTATGTTGGGTAGAAGAAACGAACCGTTTAATTCTATGAAAGGTCGCGAAAGCAGCCTTTCCGAAAAACTTGATATTGGATAGTCGTTCTGAGACAGATAACGTCCTTTATGGACAAAGATACAATTTATACAATGAAGAGTTTGATCCTGGCTCAGGATGAACGCTAGCTACAGGCTTAACACATGCAAGTC